>JAITOY010000021.1 GCA_031289775.1 Synergistaceae bacterium | reverse complement strand
GGTGGTCTCCCCGGAGATACCGCCTACTACCTCTGGCTTCGTGCGCTCCACGAGAATTTTGCCGACTCTGGGTCGAGACAATTTTTCTATAAAAATGTCGCGTGGCAGTGGAAAAAACTAATGACGGCGTCTGCGTCCTGGGCGGAGCTGAAACACGACACTGTGTTATACGCGAAACAGAGCGGCGCCGAGATGGGAGACGGCGGGTATTACGCGGCGCGGTTCGCCCCGCCCGCCCCGCGAGGCTACGTAGAGCCAGACCCTCAGACATTCTACGCGCTAGCCGCTGGGGCGAATCGTCTCGTCTCTCTCTTCAGGGAGTTTCCTCTCGAAGACGAACCCGGCGAATATCAGAAGAAGCTGGAGGAGTTCGCCAAGCTCTGCGAGATCGCGCGCGGGTTCGCGGAGAAGGAGGTTCATGAATCTCCCCTCACGCTGGAGGATTACGACGCGATCAAAAAACTCGCGTATTCCTTCAGAGCGCAGCTTCTGCTGCCACAAGGCCGCGATTACGATTACGAATTCTGGGAGGATCTGAAGATGGCGCTCGTCTCCGACGTGGCGACGGATTTTGTTGGCGGCCGCGTTCTGCACGCTGCCACCGGAACCCCGCGCGCGGTCTACGTCTTCGTGAACGACTCGTCCGGCGGCCCGCGCATCGCGCGCGGTTACGTATACTCGTACTACGAGTTCCAGCGTTCGTCGACTGAGGGCAGGATGACGGACGAGGAGTGGAAAAAATTAGTCTACGACGAAAAAAAAGCGGGCGATCTGTTGAAGCTCCATCCGAGGTGGTACGGGAATTTTGAGCCGAAGTAATCCAGTATCCCGGGGCACAAGTTGCGGTTTCACCCTGTTTGGCACATCGTGTCTGATATTCTTCCTCCTGTGCATTTTGTGCGTCGTTCCAACGGCCGAGGCGCAGGATACGCTTCCGCTGCGCTCGCCGTTTGACGAGGAGGTCAAGCGCGCTGTGGATGCACTGTCGGAGATGTCGGGCTCGCCTGACTCGCTGAAATATTCCGGGTTATCTCGTTTAGTCGGAGGGATAGCCCCGCACCACGACCTAGCCCTCGATATGATCGTGCGGTTTTATGCGGAGCTTTCGGCGAACTTTACGCGGCGGGACTTGAGGCGCGTCTGGCTTTTAGCGCCGGATCATTACAGGCGGGCGAGGCGTTTCGTCGCGGTCTGCCCCTCTGTCTGGGAGTTGTCGGACGGTCTTCTGACTCCGGACGCCTCGGCGCTTGACGCGCTTCGTAATTTGGAAATAGTGGAGACGACGTCGGAACTTTTCGCGGAGGAGCACGGAATCAGCATTCATATCCCGCTTATCGCCAGATTTTTCCCCGGGGCGAACGTCGTCCCGATAGTCCTGCGACGGGACATACCGGACATCGCCTTATTGAGCCTGAGGGCGCGGATGTTGGAGATGATCGGCGACGGCGACCTCGTGATACTCAGCATGGATCTGTCTCACTACAAGCCGCCGGAGGAGATGGCCGCGGAGGATCGAAACACACTGAGCGTCCTGACGGAGATGCGGCCTCAGGCGACTGGGAGGATCGACGCGGATGCGCGGCGTGCCGCGGCCCTTGCCCTGCTGCTTTTTAAGGATATGGGCGCGACGCGCGGCGAATTGATCGAGCGCACGGACTCGTCCACCCTCCTGGGGCGCAGGGTGGAGTCCGGGACGAGCTACGCAACGATAATTTATCGGCGAATCGAAGATTTATAATTAGGAGGCATTTTTTTGAATAATATGAGCATAAAGAAAAAACTTCTGCTGAGTTTCCTCGTTATTGTCATTGTGAATATCTGCTTTGGATTATACGCCGTCCGATCTCTTTCTGTGATGAACTGGAGAGTTGTCGACGCTAACGACTGGTCTTATGGATTATCGCAGATAGGGGATCTTCAATTGAACGCCTTTGTCGTGCGGCAGAGCGATCTCAACCGCATCATCGAGAGGGATGAAACGCGGGCCGCGAATTCACGTGAGAGGGAGTCCGCCGCGAAAAGCGCCGAGACTCTTATGTTGGATTACAAACACGGCGTCGAGACTCTCGATTACGACTCCGAGGACGAGCGCGAGCAGGATATGGGCATGATCCAGGCCATCATCGACTCCTGGCGGGACTACCTCGCTTTGTCGGATCGTCTGCTTGCGCTCTGCGACGAGGGCCGATGGGATGAAAGCGCCGCGTTGGCGAAGGGCGATTTGCGTCGCGCCTTCGAGTCTTTTGTATCCGCGCTTCTCGTGTTGAGCGATTACAACAAGGAGCAGAGCGGGGATTCGGCTCACTTGAGCGGTCTCATAAGCGACGCGGCCAGAAGAACGACCATGATAACGCTCATCATTGTGGCGCTGTTTTCTGTCTGCGTCCCAATCATTCTGAACAGAGGGATAAACAGATCCATCAATGAACTGATGTACGTTTCCAGCGCGATTGGCGACGGGGATTTGCGAGTCGTCTCGCGCATAAGTTCGAAGGACGAATTTGGGGCTCTTTCCGGGCAGTACAACTCAGCGATATCGAACATCAAGTCCTTGATCTCCAGGGTGCAGTCCTCGTCCGAACGGTTGGAGCGGGCGACGAGCGAACTCGACGAAAGCGTCGCGAGGTCGGCCGACGGGACGAACACCATAACGGCGAACATCGAGAATATATCGCTCCAATCCCACAACCAGCATCAGAAAATCGACTCGATGATCGAGGCGCTTCGGGATATGTCGGAGGACGTAGAGTCGACGAGCCGCGGCGTCGAAGCGATAGCGCGCGCGGCCCTGGAGTCCGTCGAAAAATCCCGTGACGGGCGCAACTCGATGGAGCGCGCTGTACAGCAAATGGACAAAATAGAGGCCGCCGTCGGGACATCCGGGCGAGTGGTGGAGTTTTTGGGCGAGAGGTCTATGGAGATAGGGCAGATAGTCGAGACGATATCCGGTATCGCCGGGCAGACAAACCTGCTTGCCTTGAACGCGGCCATAGAGGCTTCGCGCGCGGGAGAACAAGGGCTTGGCTTTGCCGTTGTAGCGAGCGAGGTCAAGAAGCTCGCAGGCGAATCCCAGGATGCCTCCGAACGAATAGCCGGGCTGATCTCGTCCATTCAAGAGGAGACCTCGAAGGCCGTTGGGGCCATGAACGGAGGCAAGGAAGAGGCTAGGCTCGGTTCCATCGCCGTGAGGGAGGGCGGCCTCGTCTTCGGGGAAATCATGAACATGTCGGTCGAGAGTTCAGAACGGCTCCAGACGGCTGTCGAGGCGATGCGCGACGTGTCCTTGAAAACTGACGGCATCGTGTCGGTCGTTCGAGACATTGGGGACGAGGGACGGAAAATGGCCGAAAATTCTCAGTCGGTTCTCGCCGCCACCCAGGAACAGTCTGCGACAATGCCGCACCTGACCGGTGCGACGCGGGAGGTCGCGTTTATAGCGAAGGAAATGAAGGAGTCGGCACAGCGCTTTCTCATGTGATGTTCGTTTCGGTCATATCGCGTCGTTTTCCACTATTTTTTCAACTATCAGTAAGCGCATACCAGGCTTGACGTATGACGTCAGATCTATTATGTCCTTGTTTCGCAGACGTACGCAACCGTGGGTGACGCGTTTGCCTATGGAGCCGGGCGCGTTGGTGCCGTGAATGGCGATCTCCCACGGGTTATAAAACGATATCAGTTTTGCGCCGTATGCGCCTTTCTGGGGTTCTCCGGGCTCGCCGAACCACTTCGGGTCGTACACGAGCTGTGTCGCGTCATCCACCACTCGCCAGATTTTGAAGAGGCCGGTCGGGGTGATGAGATCCGTGCGCGATTTTTTTGTTCCAACTCCTCTGCCTATCGCGATCGGGTAGCTCTTGAGGATCGTGTCGTTTCCCTTGAATAGGTAAAGGCGAAGTTTGTTTTTGTCTATTTTTATCCAAAGCTCGTTCCGCGAAGGAGCGTATGTCTTTCCCACAGACGCCGCTGGAGCGGTTTGTGCGTACACAAAACCAAGCGCCACCGCGATCGCCATTACGGCTAAAAGTTTTTTTATGGCGTGATGCATCTTCAAAAAATCCTCCACTCGCCCTGAAAATTGTCCCAGCGTTTATTTCATGTCATTTTACCACCACTTTAAAAGTTCACAAGTAAAAATCCCCCATCCTTGCCGCAAGTTCTACTTGCCAAAAACCTCGCGAGTCTATATCATGACTTTATTGTCAATCATAAAAATACGCAGGATCCGGATCATCAACCTGTTTACAGGGCAAGGGGCGGGTAAAATGGAGATGCTGAAGATTTCCGCCAATTCCAAACCGAAATCGGTGGCCGGAGCTATAGCGGCAGTGCTTCGCAACAATGGCAGCGTGGAGGTTCAGGCTATCGGAGCTGGCGCCGTCAATCAGGCGGTGAAATCAATCGCTATCGCCAGAGGATACGTCATCGTAAACGGCATAGACCTGGTCTGCATTCCAACGTTTACCAAAATCGAGGTAAACGA
Organism: Synergistaceae bacterium; assembly: GCA_031289775.1. Taxonomy (GTDB): domain Bacteria; phylum Synergistota; class Synergistia; order Synergistales; family Synergistaceae; genus JAITOY01. The sequence goes on along the minus strand of JAITOY010000021.1, from coordinate 34,805 downwards.
AGAGGAGAAGACCGCGATAAAATTGCTGATCTGCTCGCGCTAGGAGGCGCCTTGACGAAAAGCCGGTTTCATCGTCCGGCGCCATAGCGATGTAATCGGCGTTTCGGTCTTGATAAAGCATTTAACGAAATAAAAACCGGTTATGCGGGGCTATGCCCTGCGCATCCGGTTTTTTGTGTGATAATATCTTTGTCTGCGTGGCATCTGAAATATAGGGGGAAGGCGCATGGAGGTCATAAAAGCTCCGAGAGGGACGAGGGATGTGCTCGGGGACGAATCGTGGAAGTGGGCGCACGTTCTGGATGTCTGCCGGAAGACGGCGGACGACTTCGGCTATAGCGAGGTGCTGTTGCCGATTTTCGAGCATACCGAGCTCTTCAGCCGCGGCATTGGCGACACGACCGACGTCGTGGAGAAGGAGATGTACACGTTTATAGACAGGGGCGACAGGAGCATAACGCTGAGACCAGAGTTGACAGCTTCAATGGTGCGCTCCTATCTGGAGCACGAGATGAGGCGGATGCCGCAGCCGGTTAAGCTCTGGAGCGCAGGGCCGATGTTCCGCTACGAACGTCCCCAAAAGGGGCGCTATCGCCAGTTCTGGCAGATAGACTTCGAAATCCTGGGCGTGTCGAACCCAATGTCCGACCTCGAGACGATAGACACGTCCATGGAAATATACCGCAGGCTTGGCCTGACGAATCTTCAGGTTCTTACCAACTCCGTTGGCTGCCCCAAGTGCAGGCCTGTTTACCGTGAGGCGCTGAAGAGCTTCATCTCGTCGAGCCCAGGCGGCCTCGGCGGCCTCTGCGAGACATGCCAAGGAAGGTTCGACCGCAACCCGCTCCGCATCCTTGACTGCAAAATACCGAGGTGCAAGGAACTGACCGAGTCGGCGCCATCTATGATAGATTCGCTCTGTGACGAATGCCGGGAGCACTTCGACAGCGTGACGCGCGGCCTTTCGCGGATAGACGCGGACGTCAGAATAGACAACAGGCTCGTGCGGGGGCTCGACTACTACACGAAGACGGCTTACGAGATTCTGGCGGGCGAGCTCGGCTCGCAAAACGCCGTGTGCGGTGGAGGTAGGTACGACAACCTCTCCGAGGCCATAGGCGGCCCCCATGTACCGGGCGTCGGCTTCGCGTCGGGGATAGAGAGGATAGTCCTCACCCTCGAGGGTCAGGGCGTCTACATCGGGAAGAAGCCGGAGATCGACGTTTATATAGTGACTGCCTCCGTCGACGCAGCCATAGAGGCTTCGGCGCTCGCGCATGAGCTGCGCTCGGTCGGGCTGGCCGTCGATCTGGATTACGCCAGGCGCGCAATGAAAGCCCAGATGAAGCACGCGTCCTCCATCGGCGCGTCTTTTGTCTGTATCATCGGCGGGGACGAGATGGCCTCGGGGGCGATAGGCGTGAAGAACATGAAAAGCGGCGAGCAGATGTCTGTTCCGAGGAGCGAGACCGCAGCGCGGATAGCCTCGTGGGGAGAGGAAATGGTTAAGTAGATGAGCAATGGAAGTTACACTGCCGAGTGGAGGAGAACGTTATACTGCGGTGAGCCGAGGATCGGGGACGCTGGGCGGAATATCGTCCTGAACGGCTGGCTGAGGGCGCGGCGAGACCTGGGCGGGATAATATTCATTGAGCTATGGGATCACACCGGCGTGACGCAGATTGTCTTCAACCCCGAGATCGTTCCGGAAGCTCACGCGCGGGCGAGGGAACTTCGCGGCGAGTATGTGCTGGCTGTCTGCGGCAAGCTGCGCAAACGCCCGGAGGACACCGAGAACAAGTCGCTCGCCACTGGGTCTGTCGAACTGCTCGCGGAGGATTTCATCCTTCTCTCGCCATCTCGGCTTCCTCCGTTTGGCCCGGACGAAGCCGAGCGAGTGAACGAGGATATGCGCATGACATACAGGTATATTGACATCAGGCGCGACGGTATGCAGAAAAATCTTCGCCTGCGCCACAGAGCCGTTCAGTTCACGCGCAACTACTTCGACGCCAACGGATTCCTCGATGTGGAGACGCCCATACTGACGAAGTCCACACCTGAGGGCGCGAGGGACTACCTCGTCCCGAGCCGCGTAAATCCGGGCGACTTCTACGCGCTGCCGCAGTCGCCGCAGCTATTCAAGCAGCTCCTCATGATCAGCGGCTGCGACAGGTACATACAGATAGCGAAGTGCTTTCGTGACGAGGATCTGCGCGCGGACAGGCAGCCGGAGTTCACGCAGGTCGACCTCGAAATGAGCTTCATAACCGAGGAGGACGTCATCGCCCTCATTGAGCCATATCTCGCGGGCCTGTTCAAGGAGACGATCGAGGCGGATATCCCAACGCCAATACCCAGATTGACCTGGAAGGAGGCGATGGAGCGCTTCGGCAGCGACAAGCCCGACTTGCGCATCGATATGGAGATTATCGACCTCTCGCACGTCTTCGCTGGCGGAGAAAACCCATTCGCCGGCATTGTCTCGGACGGCGGCGCAGTGAAGGGGCTGCTTCTGCCGGGCGGAGGATCACTCTCCCGCAAGGAGATAAGCGACCTCGAGAACAGGGCGAAGGAGCTCGGCAGCGCCGGCATGGCAAATTTCCAGATCAAGGAAGGAACTCTCAAGGGGCCGCTCGTTAAATTCCTCCCCGACGCCGCCCAGACCGAATTGCTGAAGCTCTCTGGGCTCACAGGGGGCGACATGCTTTTTGTCATGGCTGACAAGGTTTGGGTAAAAGCTTGCTCTATACTTGGGCAGATAAGGCTCGAAATCGCGCGAGACAGGGCTATGGTCCGCGAAGGCTGGAAGTTCGTCTGGGTTACGGAGTTCCCCCTCTTCGAGTGGGACGATGACGAAAAACGCTGGTCCGCCGTCCATCATCCGTTCACTGCGCCGATGGACGAGGACGTCGAATTTCTCTCATCCGACCCCGGCCGTGTGCGCTCGCGAGCGTACGACATCGTGCTGAACGGGACGGAGCTTGGCGGCGGGTCGATAAGGATCCACAACCCGGAGATGCAGTCGCGTGCGTTCGAGGCGCTGAACATTTCCCCGTCAGTCGCGCGGGAGCGATTCGGCTTTCTCCTGGACGCGCTGTCGTTCGGCACACCGCCTCACGGAGGCATTGCGCTCGGCCTCGACAGACTCGTCATGACGCTCTGCGGGGCAAAGTCGATCCGAGACGTCATGGCCTTCCCGAAGAACCAGAAAGCGCAGTGCCCGCTCGCCGGCGCTCCTGCCGGAGTCGAGGCCTCCCAGCTCGAACAGCTGTATATACTTTCGACCGCTCCAAACGAGCGGGCCGAGTAAAGCAAACTTAAAACGAGGCCCGCACTTGATCTCCTAGGCCTCGTGACTTTTTAATATTTTAGCCCGAAGATCGGATGGTAGAATCGCTCGTCGTGGAGGTAGGCGGCCTGTTTTTCAAGTGCCTCGCGGGCAGCGTCGCCCATGTGGACTACCAGCGAGGACGTAAGCAGATGGACGAGGAATACGGGGCCGACGATGCTGCTTCCGAACGTCGGGCTCGCGGCTGAGATGAAAAACGAGAGATCCGCGAAGCGGCAGATCGGGGCGGCGGGGCTGTCCGAGATTGTCACTACCTTCGCTCCGTGGTCTTTCGCGTCGGCGACGGCCTCTGTCACGTCGATGGCATAGCTCGGCATCTCGCAGACGACAAGCACGCTCCCGGACGGGAGTGCCCTCGCCTGTTCGAGCAGAGAGAGGCTGCCCCTCTTTATCAGCGTGGTCGGCAGCCCCATGACGCAAAAGCGAGTGTAAGCCAGCTCCATCACGAGCGACGATATGCCCCAGCCTATAAGCGCCGTCGACCTCGCGTCGTCCACCATCTGGCAGAACTCCGCGACCTTCGCCATGTCGATCTGCATCCACGTGTCGTCGATGTTCGCGTGTTCGGTCTGCAATATTTTGTGCGGCAGTTCGTCCTTCATGCCAACAGCCTTTGTCAACATCGCCGCTGGATTGACCTGCTCGAGAATCGCCTTTTGCAGACAATCCTTCAGCTCAGAGTAACCGCCGAAGCCCAGTACGCGCGCAACGCGAACAAGCTGCGCTTTTGAGACGTTCAGCTCATCCGCTACCTCCCCGATGGATTTAAACGCGGCCTCCCTCATATGGGAAAGGAGATAATCCGTCACCCGCTTCGCCTTGTTAGGCATACCGGGGAGTTTTTGTAACATCATATTCTGAAGCTCAGTACTATCCATGATTTTCCCCCACCTGATCTTGTACGTTATAAATTAAAATTTATTTTATCTTCAGGTTTAGTTAAAGTCAATGATAACCCGGCGTTCAAGAATGTCCTTTGGAATATTTTTATCCAGCGTTCCGTATGCCTCTATCGATAAATTATACGTTCCCACAGGATCTCCTCCGACAGTTTGGTAAGCTGCGACAAACGTCTGAGTCCCCGCCGGCCATGCCCGGTCAGGCGCGATATGTGCCTTTTGTCGATCACTAGCGGCCCGAAGTTTTCCGCGAGCTTGAGGGCGAGCTTCTCCGAAAGCGCCAGTTCGCCGAAAGAAGGGTGGTACGGCCCCGCAAGAACCGCGTCGCGGAGCGAGTCCGAGTCCAGCAAGCCTACCCTTATGGCATTCAGGCCGGAGCGCTCTGCCGCGAGAAGCAGCGCTCCGGCCTGGCGAACGGCCTCCTCAATAGAAAGCGGGCGGTATTCCCCGCGTTCGTACATCGCTTCGAGCTCGGTTCCCCTGAGCACGAGGCATGGGTATATTCTGAGATCCCATCCACTCGCTCCGGAGGATGCGATGAGGCCGGCGAGCGTTCCGATGTCCTCGAGCGCGCTTGCGAACGACTGCCCAGGAAGACCTATCATGGTCTGCATTCCGAGGTGGAAGCCGGCTCGAGCCAAGGACATTATCGATTTTTTTGTCTCCTCGGGGTCGTCTCCACGTCCGCAGGCGGCGAGAACGCTCAGGTCAAGCGACGGCACGCCGAGCTCGATCGTGCCGATAGGGTGTCTCTTCAGTAATTCTATGAGGCGAGAGCCCCGCAAACCGCTAAAATCGCCCGGGTAAGACGAAAACGTGACAAGGCTCCCGTCCTGAGCGGAATATACCGCATGAAGGTACGACTCCATAAGCGAAAGATCCAGTCTGGCAAAACTGCCGCCGAAGAAACAAAGCTCTATTGGGTTATCAGGCGCAGAGAGCGCCACTCGAGATTCGACAGCCTCGGGCGACGGCGGGACGATGACGCCGCTGATGGCGGTCTGATCGCAGTAGACGCATCGGCGGGTGCAGCCCTGAAAAGGGATAAAAAAAGCGAGGCGTTTCATTTTAAATTAAAAGGCGTATAACTCATGGAAAAGGGCAAAACACTGCCAGAGGTCGGCAGGCGGCTGTCCGCGCAATACGGTATCCGGTTAGGAGGTTCCGGGAATTCGAACGCGCCAGGCGCGGCTGCGCTCTCCAGTTTCAACGCTCTCTCTTATCCTCGGACTGATTTTGGCGAGCGCTTCTTTTTTGGGCCTTTAGCGGTCTCCTCGGGCGCGGGGAGATAGAGGACTTCTGTCGGGCGATCGGCCGCCAGGGGCTTTTTTCTCCTCGTTTTCTTCTGTACGTCCTCTTGATCCAAATCCTCGAGGACGGCGGAGATGACCCTGCCCACTCGCTTCAACTCGCCCTCCGTGAGTTTTTTCGTTCGATACCAGATGTCGACCTCGCCGAATGAGAGCAGGTCGTCAAGCTGTACCCTGGCGGTTCTGTTCGGGAGGTCGTCTACAATGTCTGTGATAGAGGCGCTCAGCGCCTCGGCAAGCCTGTGCAGCAGTTTCATGGACGGCATGCGTCGGTTGCTCTCGAGGGCCTGTATGTATATGCGGCTCACCCCGACCGCGTCCGCAAGGCTCTGCTGCGTGAAGCTGTTGTTTTTTCTTAGGGTTCTAAGTCTCCTTCCAAGACTCATCATGTGACCTCCATTGTCCGAGTTTTTGAGACGCATTATTGATATCAGGTATTTTACTACGATACAGGAAAAGTGTACAGGCTAAAAGATCTGCCGCCCCGCCAGGGCTTGCGTTTTTTTCAATCAGAAATTCGTCGAGCTCGAGCAGAGAGCTGTAATCCGGTTTAGCCGAGTCGAAACGCTTCTTCGTCGCCTCGACTCTCTCCATGTACTCCCCCCTCCAGAAGTCGAACCCGGCCCGGTGGATCACGTTCGTGTCCTCGCAGACGCTCATTATATGAAGCAGGGCGGAGAGCGCCGCGTCGTTGCCGCGAGCGCCGTTCGCCAAGGCTGTCTCGTATTCGGCCAGCCCATTCCTCACTGAGGGAAACCCATCCATCGCCTCCTTCCGAATGCCGCCAACTCCATATCGCAGGAAAATTTTTTCACCATTAGTCAAGCTCGCCTCATCCCTCGCGAGCGCTTTTTGCTTCATATTCGCGAACTCGTTTGCCATGGTAGGGGATATTATCTCAGAGGACTTGCTGAAGATATTATCCGGAGAGCAGTCGCCTTCGCTAAGGCATATTCCTGTCGCTCCCACCATGATCGAGAGCGCGAAGATCGCGCCTTTGTGCGTGTTTACGCCGCCAGTCGCGAGAAACATCGCCGACTCCATGTCCACGCCTCGAGAACGTAATTTCGCGAGAAGCGCGTCACGGGCGCCGCTCTCGGCGCAGCGCATACCCTCGAGCGCCTGCTCCTCCCAATAAGACGCGAGCGCGGACGCGCTCGCCATAAACAAAGCCCAGTCCATATCTTTATGGGCGCCTGCGCCGCAAGAGTCCACCAGTCCTGGTTTCGGCGAAATCGCGATCTCAACGAACGTAGCGAGCGCAGCGAGTGCGCCAATGGCAGTTGCAAAATTTTCGTTTTGCGTTTTCAATGTACAATATACCTCTCAGGAAGGCGAGATGATAACCATGTTCAGGATATTGGAAATTTCGAAAAAAGCAAGGCCAGGACGATGGATTATTTGGTTGAAATTCAAAATATTTAGTAAATGCCTCAAGAAAACCATCTCACTCAGGGAAGTCGGCTGGTTTTTCCCGAAATCCTCACTTTTTGCTCTGCTCCTGTTCATCGCTGTTCTTGTCCCGCAAACTCTTCACGCCATGGGAGAGAGCCCGATGGAGTCGGCGTTTCGGAGCCGTAACTGGGGGACTATGGACTCGCTCTACGGAGGCTCTGGCGCGCGGAGCGAAGATTCAGGCCTCGTCGCTTCGCGCGATCAGTCTCTTTATCTGAACGCGCTCTGGATACAGGGGAAGTACTCTGAGGGGGTCGATATGCTCGAGCGAATGCTGAGGAGCGAGGATGTGGAGGAAAATTTCCCCGCCGATATCAGGCCATACGCGTCGATGCTCCTCGTACTCGGCGAGGAGCGCACGGGGAGAAAAAACGAATCCTTCGAGAACGGACGAGCTTTGTGGGAGACGGCGCCAGGATCCCTGAAATATTATCTGGCCTACGCGCTCGCCAGAGTAACGCGCGATCTGGGCAGGCCCGACGAGTCTATCGAGTGGTTTCGCAGGATGCTAGATCTGGCGCCCGACAAAAAGCGAAGGCTGCAGGCCCTGAATCAGATGATAGAACTTCCGGGCGTCGCCCCGGACGAAGCGGCGGCGCTCCTCATCGACGCCCCGTCGAACGCGCGGGCGCTCGCTCTTTGCGGAAGCCAGCCGAAGGGAAGCCGAAGCCTCGTCGATTATGCTGTGGGCTACAACGACTATATAAACAAGAGATATGAGCCCGCGATGGAACGCTTCGACCTGGCGTCGGGGGATATGACATGCGGCGAGGCGGCGCGGTATTACGGCGCGTATTCGGCGTTCAGGCTGAATAAAAATTCATTGGCGCTCTCCCTCTGGTCGGACGTGGCACTCGCTGGGAACGAATATCCGCAGCGTTCTGTCCAGAGACTCACGACGCTGGCCGGTCGAGGGATGAGGGAGGACGTGCTCGAGGTCTTCCGGAAGGTTTCAGAGTCGAGGGACGACTATCCGGATCTCGCCGCCGACGCGTTAGCCGGCATAATCCGACTGGGTGAGACAAAAGAAGCGGCCACGGCGCGGGATTTGCTCTACGCAAAACACCCGAAGTCCAGCCAGGCGGCCACGGCGCGCTGGGACATGGGCTGGAAGGCGTGGAAAGAGAAGGATTACAAGACCGCGTACGAGCAGTGGAGCAGCGGATACGTCCCGGGTATAAAAAACAAGGAACTTGGGGCGAGACTGCTCTACTGGCAGTCGAGAGCGCTTGAAAAACTGGGCAGCCCGGTCGCGGCCGAGAGAGTTAAACTGGATCTGACCGAGTTGTATCCAGCCGAATATCATGCGTTTCTCGTCAGCCCGAACGGCGGCATAAAAAGCGCGGACGTCCCGACGAGCTACGACAGAGGAAGTATTCTGGAGGATTGGGGTTTTGTGACATACGCGAGGCTCGAGGGGATGGACGCGCCGCCGGAGAAGCCGGAGGCGCCGGACGTCCCGGCACTATTCAGATCCGTGAGGCTCGCGCTCTGGGAGGGGGATTTTTCGTCGGCGGTCAGAGGCTTCAGCGCGCTGCAAAGGGCCATACCCGCGAGCGACTACGCGTCGTCCTGCCTGTTGCGCTACAATTTTCCGAGGGCGTTCGAGCAGGATGTCGTGGCGGCGTCGAAGCAGACGGGCGTGGAAACGGCCGTCATTTGGGGAGTGATGAGGCAGGAGAGCCTGTACGAACCCGACGTTACGAGCTCGGCCGGCGCGTACGGACTCATGCAGCTTATGCCCGCCACCGCGCGCGGCGAGGAGAAGAAGATGAACCTTTCGCAGGACTCCTACAAGCAGCCGACGAGCAATATACTCCTCGGCGCCAATCACCTGGTTGGACTTTTCGCTCGCTTCAAAGAGACCTCTCTGTCGCTTGCCGCGTACAACGCGGGCGGAGTGCCGGTAACCAAGTGGAGCCGCGAGCCAATAACGGACATGGCCGAGTGGGTCGAGGACATCGCCTATGCGGAAACTCGGGGCTACGTCAAGGCCGTCCTGAGAAATATCGGGGTGTACAGGCGGTTATACCCACTAGGAAAAGACGAGTGACAAAAAGTGAGATAAGGGTTGAGTTTGAACAATTTTACCTGTACAATCTAGAGTATACGGTTTTATTATTAGATGTTTTCAGAATCGTACGTTCCTAAATATTTATGGTACCTTGACAAACAATATAATGAGGTGATTGAGTAATGGAGTTGATTTTTGCATCTATTGTCGCCGTGGTCATCGGTGTTTTAGCCGGGGTATACATCCACAGGACTGTGCTCGGCAGAAAACAGGAGGATGCGGTCTCGAAAGCGGAGAAGCTGCTGCAGGACTCAGCCAACAAGGCAGAGCAGTCACGGAAGGAACTCATGACGGAGGCGAGGGACGAAATACACCGACTACGCCAAGACGTCGACAAAGAGACAAAAGAACGAAGGAACGAATTACAACGAACGGAACGCAAACTCGAACAGAAAGAGGAAAATCTCGACAGGAAGCTCGAGAATGTCACGAAACGCGAGGAGGAGTTCCGCCTCAAGACCGAGGAAGTAAAACACCGCATGGAGAGCCTGGCCGAGAGAGAGGGCCAGTTGCTCACTAGGATCGAGGAGATAGCCCAGCTCTCTCGTGAGGAGGCGCGCAACATTCTTCTGGCCAAGGTCGAGGGAGAGGCTAACCACATCATCGGGCTCAGGCTGAAAGAACTCGAAGAAAAAGCGAAACGCGACGCCGACAGAAAAGCCCAGGAGATAATCGCCGTCGCAATACAGCGTTGCAGCGTCGACTTCACGTCCGAGATAGCCGTGAGCGTGGTTCACATCCCGTCTGACGAGATGAAGGGCCGCATCATTGGCAGGGAAGGGCGCAACATCAGAACGTTCGAGACTCTCACCGGAGTCGACCTCATCGTCGACGACACGCCGGAGGCCGTAACAGTCAGCTGTTTCGACCCAATAAGGCGCGAGGTCGCGCGCCTGTCGCTCGAGCGCCTGATTCAGGATGGCCGGATTCACCCGGCACGCATCGAGGAGATCATAGAGAAAGCACAGAAGGACGTGGAGACTCAGGTCATAGAGGCTGGCGAGGAAGCGCTCCTCGAAACAGGCGTCAAGCACATACATCCCGAACTGGGAAGGTTGATCGGGCAATTGCGCTTCCGCGCAAGTTACGGGCAAAATGCCCTCCATCACAGCCTCGAGGTGGCGCACCTCTGCGGTCTCTTTGCCGCCGAGCTCGGGCTCGACGAAAGCCTGGCGAAAAGAGCCGGTTTGCTCCATGACATAGGCAAGGCCGTGGATCATCAGATCGAGGGGCCTCACGCGATAATAGGCGCGGACATAGCGAGGAGATACAATGAAGCTCCGGAGATAATCAACGCCATAGCCTCTCACCACGAGGACGAGGAGCCACAGACGCTCTACGCGCTTCTGGTCTCGGCGGCCGACGCGGCAAGCGCGTCCCGTCCCGGCGCACGCAGGGAGAGCCTCGACGCCTACGTCAAGAGGCTGGAGAAGCTGGAGGAGATCGCGAAGTCGTTTGACGGAGTCAGCAAGGCCTTCGCCATACAGGCCGGACGCGAGGTGAGAGTCGCCGTATCGCCCGAGACAACCGACGACGGCTGTATGCAAAAGCTGGCCTACGACATAGCCCGCAAGATAGAGTCCGAGATGAAGTACCCGGGCCAGATAAGGGTCACTCTGATCAGGGAGACCCGCGTCGTGGACTACGCCAAATAAAACGGGTCTTTAAATGAGAGCCCTTTTTATCGGCGATGTCTTCGGAAAACCTGGCAGAAGCGCGCTTTTGGAAAAGCTTCCAGCGTTGCGCGCGACTTCAGGCCCTTTCGACTTTGTCGTGATCAACTGCGAAAACGCTGCCGCCGGTTTTGGCATGACCGAGCGCCTGATGGATGAGCTGTTCGCCTTGGGCGTAGACGTAATGACGTCAGGAAATCACATCTGGGACAAAAAAGAGTTCGTGCCGGTTCTGAACAGCGAGCCGAGGGTTCTCAGGCCAGCGAACTATCCGCCCGGCGCATTGGGCGTTGGGTTCGGCATATTCGAAAAAAATGGGCTCAAACTTGGGGTGCTCAACCTCCAGGGGAGAGCGTTTATGCCTCCAATAGACTGTCCTTTCAGGGTATCTGACAACGCGCTGTCGCTCCTCGGAGCGACAGCGATACTCGTGGACTTTCACGCCGAGGCCACAGCGGAGAAGGTCGCTCTCGCGAGGTACCTGGACGGCAGGGTTTCGGCCCTAGTTGGCACACACACGCACGTCCAGACAGCCGATAACGTCGTCCTGCCAGGCGGCACGGCTTTCATCTCCGACGTCGGCATGACAGGAGGTCACGGCGGCGTAATTGGCATGAGGTACGACTCCGTGCTGCCAAAGTTTCTGACTGGCGTGCCGTCCAGGTTCGAGGTCGAGGAATCCTCCAGGCGCGTTCAAGGCGTCGTGATCGACATCGACAACGAAACTGGCAGAGCGCTCGATATCCAAAGAGTCGACGAGGCAGTCGATTAGAGTTTTCGCCTCCAGCGGCGCCTCGATCCCAGGATTTTGTAAATTGAAAAAATAAATTCCAGATGGACCCATATCGCTTGTTTTTCCGTTGCAGCTTATACGCTCACGACGAGGTCGGCGCCCTGGTTTTCGACTTTTACGGTTCCGCCGTTGGCGACCTCCCCGCTTATCAGCTCGCGCGCTATCGGGGTCTCGAGGTTTCTCTGGATGTAGCGCTTTATCGGGCGCGCGCCGTACACCGGGTCGTATGAATTTTTCGCTATCAGAGACAAAGCGCCGGGCGTCACGTCGAGCGAAATATTGCGGTCGGCCAGGCGCTTGGCTACGGAGTCGACAACGAGTTTTACTATCCGCTCTATCTCGTCGAGCCTCAGCGGTTTGAATAGGATCACGTCGTCGACGCGGTTCAGAAACTCCGGTTTGAAGTGCTCGCGCAGATCTCTCATCACGGAGTCCCGTGTCTCGCCGGCGATAGTTCCGGCGGACGAGAGGCCGTTCGCCATGGCGTGCGCGCCGATGTTGCTCGTCATTATGATGACGGTGTTCTTGAAGCTCACAGTGAGGCCGTGGCTGTCCGTCACATGTCCGTCGTCGAGTATCTGCAGCAGGATGTTGAAAACGTCCGGGTGCGCCTTTTCTATCTCGTCGAAAAGGACGACGGCGTATGGGCGCCGCCTCACGGCCTCCGTCAACTGTCCGCCGTCGTCGTAGCCGACGTATCCGGGAGGCGCGCCGATGAGGCGCGACGTCGCGTGGCGCTCCATGTACTCGGACATGTCTATCCTTATCATGTTTTCCTCGGAGTCGAAAAGCGTCTCGGCCAACGTGCGGGCCAGCTCAGTCTTGCCGACGCCCGTGGGGCCGAGGAAGATGAACGACCCTATCGGCCGCCTCGGGTCGTTTATGCCGGATCTCGACCGCAGCACGGCGTCGGAGACGAGGTTCACGGCGTCGTCCTGGCCGATGACGCGCGCGTGCAGTATCTCCGGGAGGCGAAGCAGCTTTTCCTTCTCGCCCTCAACAAGTTTTGTGACAGGTATGCCGGTCCATTTGGAGACGATGGAGGCTATTTCCTCCTCCGTGACCTCCTCTCTCAGAAGCCTGTGGACGCTCTCGCCCTGGCTGGCCTCCTCGTCCCTGAGTTTTTTCGCGAGGCCGGGGAGGACGCCGTGGCGTAGCTCGGCCGCCTTGTTGAGGTCGTACTCCCTCTCCGCTTTTTCTATGTCCCTGTTCGTCGCCTCTATCCGTTCGCGAAGGGCGCGCACGCTCGCTATGGACGCTTTCTCGGAATCGTATTGAACCGTCAGCGTGTCAGACTGCTCGCGCAGGTCGCCCAGCTCCTTAGAGAGGGCATCGAGGCGGTCGGCGCTCGCCCTGTCGCTCTCCTTCTTGAGCGCGGCCTCCTCTATCTCGAGCCGCATGATCCTCCGCGAGACTGAGTCCAGCTCGGCGGGCATGGAGTCGATATCCGTGCGGATCATTGCGCACGCCTCGTCCACGAGATCTATCGCCTTGTCTGGCAGGAACCTGTCGGCTATGTATCTGTTCGAGAGGATGGCTGCGGACACAAGAGCGTTGTCCTGTATCCTGACGCCGTGGTGTACCTGAAAGCGCTCCTTCAGACCGCGCAGGATCGAGATGGTGTCCTGTATGTCCGGCTGTTCGACGACGACCGGTTGAAAGCGCCGTTCTAACGCGGCGTCCTTCTCTATGTGCATACGATATTCGGCTGTTGTGGTCGCTCCGATGCAGTGCAGCTCGCCGCGGGCGAGCATTGGCTTCAGCATGTTCCCCGCGTCGAGAGCGCCGTCCGTCTTGCCCGCGCCGACTATCGTGTGCAGCTCGTCTATGAAGAGGATGACCCGTCCCTCGCTCTTTTTGATCTCGGTGAGCACCGCTTTCAGACGTTCCTCGAACTCGCCCCTGTACTTCGCGCCCGCGATGAGCGAGCCCATGTCGAGGGCGAAAAGCGAGCGGTCCTTCAGGCCCTCCGGCACGTCGCCTCTCACTATCCTCATGGCGAGGCCCTCGACGACGGCGGTTTTTCCCACCCCCGGTTCGCCAATTAGGACGGGGTTGTTTTTTGTCTTGCGGCTTAAAATACGGATGACGCGCCTGATCTCCTCGTCGCGCCCGATGACGGGGTCGAGCCTGTTCTCTCGAGCTTCCTTGACGAGGTCCCTCCCATATTTTTCGAGAACTTCATACGTCTCCTCAGGGTTGCTGCCGGTGACGCGCTGGTTGCCTCTCGCCTGGGTCAGCACGGAGAGAAAACGCTCTTCCGTTATGCCGAACGTTTTGAAGATCTTTCCGATCGGCGACGAGAGCGGCGAGTCCAGCAGGCGCAGAAAGACGTGTTCCACAGAGACGTAGTCGTCCTTCATGCGGCGCGCCGTCTCCTCAGCCTCCGTCAGTTTTGCCGCGAGGCCCTGCGAGACAAGGATTTTATCGGCCTGATACCCGGCGCCTGATATCCTCGGTTTTGCCGAGAGCTCGCCCTCGACGCTTTTGATGAGCGCTTCTTTCGATACTCCCATGTTTTCGAGGATACGCGGAATCAGGCCGTTCTCCTGGGTGATCAGCGCCAGAAGGAGATGAAGCTCGTCTACCTCCTGATGTCCTCGGCTCACCGCCGCGTTCTGTGCGTCGAAAAGCGCCGCCTGTGACTTTTCGGTCATTTTATTAAGGTTCATCAATTCATCCTCCATCCTTATGGCTTGATTATCATTGACTATTATTAATCATAAGTATTAATCAGACAATGTCAAAAATTAATGCTCCGTGAATGATCCCGGACGGTGTGCCTTGAATGGCTGGATATAATCTTTATATTAGGACATTTTCGTTAAAATGCTACGAATTTTCGCAAATTGCGAATTTACGCAATTTATAAACCGTAATCTACCGGATTTCGAGTAATTATTACGGAACAATACTTGACAGATGCGGGAAATTCAACTATTGTGCGACTGTCGGCAGGCGCCGCCGGCAACGATAATTTCTTGTTGGGAGGCAACATGATTTGAAAAGCAACGGCACGGTAAAATGGTTTAACGCAACCAAGGGCTATGGATTCATCACAACGGATGAGGGCAGCGACGTATTTGTACACTTCAGCGCCATTCAGGGCGAAGGGTTTAAGACACTGGACGAGGGACAAAAAGTTTCTTTCGAGATTACCCAGGGCACAAAGGGGCCGCAGGCTTCCGACGTAGTTAAAATCTAACGCTGCTGCAGGGGTTCTTTCAGGAGAGAAGATTGTCTGTGTGACTTGTAAGCGGCATTTCTTCGGAACGCGGAACGGGTGACTATTTGAGGAGGCGATTTAGAGTCGTCTCCTTTTTTATAGTTTCTATAGATCGAAAGAAGAGCTGATTTATCGCCGAAGCGGAACAATCAATCGGCTCTTCAGGGCAAAACGGCGGGGGGATTCTCATGTCTATTATAGAGTCTAAAAAGCTGCCAATTGAGAAGCTGCGGCGCAAGACCGACGCTGGGTCTCTCGGGTTTGAGACGACCGAAGGATTGACATGCCTCAAGCAGCTTATAGGTCAGACCAGGGCGGTTGGCGCCATATCTTTCGCGCTCGAGGTGGACAGGAAGGGCTACAATATTTTCGTCGTCGGCAATCCGGGCAGCGGACGGACGACATATACGCTCGAGGCGATGAAGGAGAGGGCAAGGGACATGGCGTCCCCGGACGACTGGGTTTACGTCTACAACTTCGACGAGCCCGGCGAGCCGCTCGCCATAAATCTCTCTGCCGGCAGCGGCAAAATACTCGCCTCCACTATGACGGATCTGCTGGAGGATCTCAAGATAAACCTCGGCAAGGCATTTGACAATAGCGAGTACGAGGACAACAAGGCAACTCTCGTCAAAGATTTTCAAGAGAAGGTCGGCGAGTTGATGGATTCGCTTCGCGCTTATGCCGCTGAACAGAATTTCTCCATAAAACGAACGCCGCAGGGTTTTGTGAACCTGCCGCTCCTCAAAGAGGAGAAACCCGCCGCCGACTCGGGAGACGCCGAGGCCTGTTCGGAAGGCGGTGAAGACGCGACGGAGCCAAAGGAGCCTAAACTCGTTACAAGAGAGATGCAGCCAGACGAGTTCGAGAAGCTGTCAGAGGACGAGCAGAACGCGATCCAGAAAAAATCAGAGGACATAGCTCAGAAGACGCTCGAAACGCTCCGTACGATGCGGGAGAGGGAGAAGGAGCTCAAGGAGAAGATAAAGGAGCTGGAGGCCCAGATATGCCGCAACGCTACACAGCCCACTCTCTCGGAGCTGAAGGAAAAATTCAGCGATAACGAGAAGCTGATCGCCTGGATAGACAAGCTGGCCGAGGACATAGTGGAGAACTTTGGCATGTTTGTGGCGGCGACGCGCGACGATAACGCGGAGGCCGACTTCAGCCGGTTTACGGTAAACGTGTTTGTCTCGAACGACCCTGACGCCGGCGCGCCGGTCATTCGCGAGACAAACCCGACCTACTACAACCTGATGGGCAAGGTCGAATATGAGAGCAGGCAGGGTTATCTCTACACGGACTTTCGCAGGATCAAGGCAGGGGCGCTTCACAAGGCGAACGGCGGGTACCTTCTGCTAGAGGCGGAGAACGTCCTGAGGCAGTTCATGTCGTGGGACGCACTGAAGAGGGTTCTTACGTCCGGCGAACTCGCCATCGAGAACCTCGGCGAACACCTGGGCTACATCCCGGTCGCCTCTCTCCGCCCCGAGGCCATCCCCATAAAGGTCAAAGTCGTTATCGTCGGCACATATTATCTCCATCACCTCCTCAATTTATACGACCCTGAGTTTCAGAAAATCTTCAAGGTCAAGGCTGACTTCGAGTCCGACATGCCGCGCAACCGCGAGATGGAGTACAAGCTCGCCTGCGTTATAGCGCAGTTCGTAGCGAACGACGGCAAGATACCCTTCACGGCCGCGGCCGTGGCCGAGGTCATAGAGTGCGCGTCGCGCCTCGTCGACGAACAGGACAGGATGTCAACCCAGTTCAACAAGATAGCCGAGCTCCTGACGGAGGCGACGGTCTGGGCTCGTATGGACAAGGCGGAACTTGTGGGCTTCAAGCACGTCATAAAGGCTTTCAACGAAAAAAACGACAGATCCAACCTCGTGGAGGAGCGCTACCGCCGCGCCTTTGAGACCGGCGTCATAAGGATAGACACGGAGGGAACGGCCGTTGGCCAGATCAACGGTCTCACCGTGATATCCATGGTCGACCATACGTTTGGGCATCCGGTGCGGATCAGCGCCAACGTATATATGGGGCGCGAGGGCGTCGTCAACATAGAGCGTGAGGTAAAGATGACCGGCCCTATACATAACAAAGGGCTTCTGACCCTGTCGAGCTACCTTGGCAGGATGTACGCCCAGGACATGCCCATTTCGATCTCCGCGAGCATCGCGTTCGAGCAGACTTATGGCGGGATAGAGGGGGATAGCGCGTCCTCGACGGAGCTTTATTGTCTCCTGTCTGCCCTGTCCGGCGCGCCGCTTCGGCAGGATATCGCCGTCACTGGCTCCGTGGATCAGTTCGGGGGCGTTCAGCCGATAGGCGGTGTCAACGAAAAAATCGAGGGCTTTTTCAGCTACTGTAAGGTCAAGGGGCTCACGGGCACGCAGGGCGTAATGATCCCTCAGCAGAACGTGAAGCACCTCATGCTGCACTACGACGTCCTCGACGCGGTGCGAGACGGCCTGTTCAACGTTTGGACCGTCTCTACGATAGACGAGGGGATAGAGATACTTACCGGCGTCCCGGCAGGCTCTCCCCTGCCAGACGGTTCGTACCCGGCAGACAGCGTCCACGGCAGGACAAAAGCGTGTTTGAGGAGCTGGCTCGACCGCTCCGCAAAGCTCAGGCGCGAGCTGTCCGGGAAGACAAACGAAAACGGCGGGGACGAGGGCGAAGAGGACGATGAGCAGAGCGACGGGGACGAAGAGAACTGAGCGGAACGAGCCCGCCAAACGAGCGAGTGGCGCGGCGCCGCGGCAAGCCCCGCGGGGCGCGGCGAGTGTTTCGCCGTCTGTCCTTCACCCCGGCAGCCTGAACCACATTCTGTTCGTCCTGCGCGAGCTGGAGGAGCTATATGGTTTTGGCCTCCTCCCGGCGGACGAGTTCGCCACTGGCGAGCCCTTGGATGGCCTCATGCTGACCCTGCTCTCCCAGAATACGAACGACAGGAACAGGGATAAGGCGTACGAAACGCTTCGCGCTGGACACCCGGCGTGGGGCGAGGTCGCTGCGCTGTCCTCCTCGGATATAACCTCGCTCATAAGGCCGGCAGGGCTCGGCGGCACGAAGGCCGCGAGGATGAAGGACATCCTCGGGAGAATTTTCAGCGATTTCGGCGGCTATAGCCTCGTCGCGATGCTTGACTGGGCGCCGGAGGACGTGAGGTCCTACCTCTCGGCTCTTCCGGGGATAGGCCCTAAGACGGTCGCCTGTGTCATGGCGTTCGACCTCGACATGCCGGCGTTTCCCGTCGACACACATGTGGCGAGGTTATCGCGAAGGCTGGGCTGGGCCGGCGAAAAGGCATCGCCGGAGAGGATACAGGAGTTCCTCGAAGCGACTGTGCCGTACGATCTTTGCAGAGGAGGGCATCTGGACATGATAGAGCATGGCAGGAAGATATGCCGCGCCAGAAAACCCGAGTGCGGCGAGTGCGTCATCAGCCGTGTCTGCGGCTCGTTCGGGCTGCCGGCGGAAAAAAGGGCCGCCGCTCGATGAGCGCTGTGAGCGAAAAATTCACGGTAGGGGCGGCGCGCTGTGAAAGCTACGGCCCGGACGAGGTGCGCGACGCCCTGAGCCTCGCGATATCGCGCGCGGGAGGGCTGCCGGAGGCTGATTGCGGCGAGGTTCTTGTAAAGGCGAACATGCTGTCCCCAGCGGCGCCGGATAAAGCTGTCACGACGCACCCAGAGGTGCTGCGCGCCCTTGCCGGCGAGATCGCGTCCGCCGGCAAGACGGTTCATATCGCGGACAACCCAGGGTATATATACACAAACAAGGAGCACCTTCTGAAGTCGACGGGGATAAAAGCCCTGTCCGGGGACGGGGTGAGCGTGGGTCTTTTGTCCGACAAAGGCGCGAGGGTGACTCGGAGCGAGTCGTTTCGCGCGCTTTCCGAAGCGAGGATAGCGTCGAGGTATCTCGACGCGCCGTACGTCATTAACGCGGCCAAGCTGAAGACCCATGTCGAGACGGAGATGAGCGGCTGCATAAAAAACATCTTCGGGACAGCCGACATAGCCACGAGGAAGAGGTGTCACCAGTCATCGTCACAGAGGCGCCTCGCGAACGCCATAACCGATCTCTTCGTCATAAGGCCGCCCGAATTCAACGTAATGGACGCCATAACGAGCATGGAGGGCGACGGCCCGACGCATGGGAAACCGAGGGCTACAGGCTGGCTTCTGGCCGGTCGAAACGCCCTTGCTGTCGACTGGGTCGCGGCCCTCATAATGTGTTACTCCGACCCGCTTTCGATACCGCTCCTGCGCGCGGCCTCCGCTCGCGGGATAGGGCCGTCGAGCCGCGCTGACATTGCGCTCGAAGGCGCCGTCTGGAGCGACCTCCCGTCCTACGGCTTCAAAAAATCGGGCGGGGCCTTGCGTTTGTTGCCGGTTTTTCTCAGGGGGGCCGCGCATGGCCTTGTGTCCCTTTCGCCCAAGCTTGAGCGTGAAAAGTGCGTGCGCTGTTCGATATGCAGACAGGTCTGCCCGGTGGACGCCATAGGCGGGTGTTCATCGGAGTATCCCTCCATAAAAAGCGAGACCTGCGTAAAGTGCCTCTGCTGTCACGAGATGTGCCCGACCGGCGCGATGACGGTGAGCAAAAATTTCCTCGCCTCCCTAGCCGGCAGGATATGGCCGGAATGAGGTAAAAATTGGAAATATTGTGAATGGCTGAATTTAATAGAATCCCGCAGGATGTATGGTGGAAAAATGGTATGCGGAATTAGCGTTGAAATTCGCCGATATTAGCCCGCAACAATTTATTATCATGCCAAACCATTTCCACGCAATAATCACAAACGTAGGGGCGGACCTGCGTGTCCGCCCCCGTGGCGAATGCGTGGGACGTGGCGGATGCGTGGAACGGGGCGAACACATAGGTTCGCCCCTACGATGTGTTATCCAATGGTTTAAAACGATCGTGTCCGCCCCCGGACCTGCGTGTCTGGGACGGGGCGGATGCGTGGGACGGGGCGAACACATGGAACGGGGCGAACACATAGGTTCGCCCCTACGATGTGCCCGGCCCTTGTTTTGATGATTTTGGCGCATTGCAATTGGAACCACAGCGAAACGCTGGTTAGTTCGCTTCCGGCGTTTTTTCGATAAATCAGCCTTCCGCTAGTTTAAGTCCTGATCGTTGTTTTGTGTCTCTTGTTTGCGTTTCTCTCTTGCGAACGCCTGGCAGAGATATTTTGGGTCTGACCCCTCAGGGAAAAAGTCTGCCTTGATAAGCTCGTCCATGATGCATTTGAAGCTATAACCTTTGCTGCGAAGCTCCTTGATGTCATCATAGCCCATCTTTACGAGCGACGCGAACGACGACTGGCCATTTCTCAAAGGCGGTTTCGTCGCGATGGATTTGAGTACGTCATGCAGTGCGGCGGCAGTATCTTTACACTTTATAACAGTTCACCCCCTAACTACTCATGTCTTGTTTTTCTTCTGGTTTCTACAGCGAAGCATTATGACGTCAGCGTAAAAAGTGTCAAGGCTGTAGTTTATTTTTTGCACACTTATAATCTCAAGGTCTCGTATATTTATAATCGTAAAATATCCTTATATTATTTAGAATAAATTGCTGATTTTTAATTTAAACAATTCATATAGAATACATACTAAAAACTTACGAAAAATGCGCGCCCTTCGTAAATCACGTGAGGTTATTCAACATTCATCAGGCCTTGAGGTTGATGGTGTGGTAGAATACGCCTGCTGGTATTCCGCTATTTTTCCCCGGCTTGGGAGGTTGTGACTATGTTTAAAGGCTTGATAAAGGCCTTGGGGTTTGACTCCAACGATAGAATGATTGTGCGGTATCGCGAAAGGGCGGAGGATATAGGGCTTCTCGGGAGCGACGTGGGAAAACTGTCCGACGAGGCGTTGATCGGTTCTTTGGCTTTGTTTCGGGCGCGGGTCGACGAAGGCGAGAGCTTGGACGGCATATTGCCCGAGGTGTTCGCAAGGGTGAGGGAAGTTTCGAAGCGGACGCTGGGCATGTCGCACTTCGACGAGCAGTTCATCGGAGGGATGGCGCTCCACGAGCATAAAATAGCCGAGATGAAGACAGGCGAGGGAAAGACGCTCGTCGCGACGCTCGCCGTCGTCCTGAACGCGATGGAGGGCAAGGGAGTGCACGTCGTGACGGTCAACGACTACCTGGCGAAGCGCGACGCGGAGTGGATGTCGCCGATCTACAACGGCATGGGGCTCACGGTCGGCGTGATATACCCGTTTATGTCGCCGGAGGAGCGATACGCGGCATACAGGGCCGACATTACGTACGGGACGAACAGCGAGTTCGGCTTCGACTATCTGCGCGACAACATGGCTCACTCCATAGAGGCTCAGGTGCAGAGGGGACATAACTTCTGCATCGTCGACGAGGTAGACTCGATCCTGATAGACGAGGCGCGGACGCCGCTCATAATCTCCGGCCCATCCGAGGACAACGTCGAGCCTTACAAGGTCGCGGACTCTGTCGCCCGTTCGCTGCGCAAGGACGCGGATTTCGAGGTCGACGAGAAGGAGCGCAACATCGCTCTCACGGAGGACGGCATAGGGCACTGCGAGTCGCTGCTGAAACTGCCGGATTTGTTCACGGATTACGCCAACACGGAGCTGGCTCACAAAATAACGCAGAGCCTCAAAGCGCACAACCTTTTTCAGAGGGACATCCACTACGTCGTGAGCGGCGGCGAGGTCGTCATAATAGACGAGTTCACCGGGCGCCAGATGATAGGCCGGCGGTACTCCGAGGGGCTGCACCAGGCCATAGAGGCGAAGGAGCGCGTCAGGATAGGCAAGGAGAACCAGACGCTGGCTACGATAACCCTCCAGAACTACTTCAGGCTTTACGACAGGCTGTCGGGGATGACCGGCACAGCCCTAACCGAAGCGGAGGAGTTCAAGGAGATATACGGCCTCGACGTCGTGACGATACCGACCCACGTTCCAATGATAAGGATCGACAACCCGGACGCCATCTTCCGCACGAAACAGGAGAAATTCAACGCGGTGGCGAACGAGGTGGAGGAGAGCCACAAGACGGGTCAGCCCGTGCTCGTCGGCACGTCCTCGATAGAGAACTCTGAGAGGATGAGCAGGCTCCTCAAGGCCCGCAAGGTCTCCCATAACGTGCTGAACGCGAAAGTCCACGACAGGGAGGCCGCGATCGTCGCCCAGGCTGGGCGGTTCGGTGCGGTCACAGTCGCCACGAACATGGCTGGGCGAGGCACCGACATAGTCCTCGGCGGAAACTACGAGTTCATGGCGAGGGAGGCCGCGGCGAAACTAGGTCTCGAGCAAGGCGCCACAGAGTATGAGAAGCTTCTCGCCGAGTTCAGGGCCAAGTGCGCCGATGAACACGAGAAGGTCGTCGGGCTGGGCGGGCTCAGGATAGTCGGCGCGGAGCGTCACGAGTCGCGACGGATAGACAACCAGCTCCGAGGGCGATCCGGCAGACAGGGCGACCCCGGCGAGAGCAGGTTTTACGTGGCGCTCGACGACGACCTGCTCAGGCTGTTTGGCGGCGAGCGCGTACAGAGCGTCATGACGAAGCTCGGCATGGCCGAAGGCGAGTCGATAGAGCACCCGCTGCTCAACAGAACCATAGAGGGAGCGCAGAAGAAAGTCGAATCCATGCACTTCGACATCCGCAAACAGCTCCTCTCGTACGACAACGTCATGAATAAACAGCGCGAGGCCGTATACAAGGAGCGCGAGGCCATATTGGCGGACGACGGCATCAGGGAGCGCACGTGGAATATCCTCGACGACACGCTTTCCGCGGCCGCCGACCCCGAGAAGATATTCGCGAACCCGGATGAGCCGGACATCCACTCTGCGGAGCTGCGCCTGAAGTCGCTGTTCTGGCCCGGCATCGAAGAGCCGCTGAAGGACGTCTCGACGCGGGAGGAGCTTGAACCGGCGACGGGAAAAATGCGCGAGCTCCTGCGTGAGCGCTTTGGAGGGAAGACGGCCGAGCTTGGCGACGATACGTCGCAAAAGCTCTTTAGGTATATACTCTTACAGGCTCTCGACACGAACTGGAGGGAGCACCTCCTCAGCATGGACGAACTGAGGCGCGGCATCGGCCTCAGGGCGATAGGCCAGAAGGATCCTCTGCTCGAGTATCAGTTCGAGTCTTTCAACCTGTTTCAGCTGATGCTCCAGAGCGTGCGGGAGAAGATTACGGAGTACGCGCTGCGAGTGACGGTCGTTACGGAAGACAGGCCGCAGAGAAGGGCGATGAGGGAGAGCCGGGAGATGCTTCTCCCAGGCGCCCGAAGCGACGAGGAGAATGCCGCGCTCGGCGCAAAACCTCAGCCGATTCACAAGGGCCCGAAGATAGGGAGGAACGACCCATGTCCCTGCGGCAGCGGCAAAAAATACAAACACTGTCACGGAAGAGAGCCGCAGAAGGCCGAGCCCGCGCAATGAGCGCGCCGACTCGTGATTTATCGTTAGAGGCCCGCACTTCCTTAAATCTAATCGACTGCGGAGGTTTACTTAATGAGGCGAAGACTTGTTTTAAGGGCTATTTTGGCGGTTTTTGTTTTGTCCCTCTCGTTGCCGGCGGCAGGCGCGGAGTGGGACATAAAAAGCGACGTGCTGAGATTGTCGGGCGAAGCGCCGTCTCTCGCCGCTTTCCCCGACTTTGAGGGGATAATATGGCTCAGCTCTCGCCGCTATTTGCTTCGGCCAGACGGCGATATGGAGAAAAACCACAGGCGCCTCATCGTCATCGCGGAGCGCGGCGGCGCCATTCCTGAACAACTGCTTTTAGAGAACTCGCCAGGCGAGTCTTTCGAGATTTTGGAGGCTTCATGGCACGATCCCGCAAGCGGCGAGAAAAACGGCGTTCTCGAGGTCTTACCCGCCGGGGAGGGCGAACGTTTTGCCAGGGTCGTCATCCCGAGGGAGGCTTCGGGGTGTCTCGTTGCCGTTGAGACGAAATTCGTGAGTCCGAAGAAATATTATATGGACGACCTCCTTGTGCTGGCGGACGAGCTGCCGGTCTGGGAGCAGCGCGTCGAGGTCGAAATTCCGCAGGATATAGCTTTCTACTGGCAGGGGACTGGAGTTCGCAACCCGGAGCGCAGCGTCGAGTATGGCGTCGAGCGTATAGTATGGAAAGTTTTGAACCAGCCGGTGTGGAAGAGTTCGGGCCTGCTCGACGGATATCCGCCGATGCTTGTCTTCAGTCTGCGAAAGGGCATGTCTTTGCACCTTTCGGAGCTTCGCGATCTCGAGAGGTCATTTGTCGCGCCGCCCCTTCCGAAGGAGATATTCTCTGTCGGCTCTGTCGGCTCGGTGGGCCTTCAGAAGATCGGCGACAGGATCGCCTCTTACATGCGCGACAGGGTAACGGGCGACGACGGCGCGTACTCCGGCCGCATTCTTGTGCGCGCGGTTGAGCCGGCCGGAGGCGCCCCGCGCCTCTCGGCGTGGGAGGGGACGCTGACGGCCGCCAAATGGCTGGAGACCCTCGGGTACGACGTCAAGGTGTTCTGGAGCCAGAAGATGCCGGTGAATCAGGACGGCCCGGGCGCTAAGGGTCTGTGGCGCGAGCCGGTGCTGCTCATAGGGCGGGATGGCTCACCGGACGCCTACTTCACGGCGGGCGCGGCGGATTTCGGCAAACTGCCGCCCTCCCTTTACGGGGCGTCGGTATATCGCATGGAGGGGGCGGAGGTTCGCAGGATAGTCCTGCCGAGGGGAAGCGCGTCAGACAACCTCCTGACTCAGCAGTGGAAGCTTGGCATCGACGAAAACGGCATGGCCTCTGGGTCGCTGGATATCACGATAACAGGGGCATGGGCGAACGTTTTTTCCATGGGGAACTCCGTCACCTTGGAGAACGCCGCGGATGAGATATTGAAGAGCATATCGTTCGCCCTCCCCGGCATGAGCATGGAGCCTCTCTCAGTCAGGGCATCCGGGAATGGTATGCGCCTTGCGTTCGGAGTGAAGGCGCCCATTGGGATAGTCTCTGGCGGCAACATCCTGGTGCGGATGCCGAGCGGCCTGCCCGTGTCGTTTGCGGAAATTCCCGCCGGCGGCGAGGCTTTTTCGTTCAGGTTCCCGTTCGTGTTTGAGCAGAGCACGGCGATATCCGTCCCCAAGGGTTACAAGGCTTTTGCCCTTCCTGGGAAGACGCGGCACGGAGACGACAGAATCGCGTTGGACGAGTCTATCGTATATTGGGAGAAAAGCGGCAGAGTGGACGCGTCCTCGAAGTGGACGGTGCGTTCCGCCGTGATCGACGCGGCTCTGACGGGCCGCATTTCAGACCAGCTCGCTCTCGCCGTCGGATGGTCGGAGGTAACTGTGCCGATAAGGAAATAGAGGAAGCGCTGATGCTGACAGGATCGCCCAAAATATTTATAATCAACCCTTCCTTAAATCAGTGGAGGTATTTGTATGTATGACAAAAAGGAGCAGCTTGCTTTACTGATCCACGAGGCAGTCCGGGAGGTCGCCTCGGCCAGGGGTCTTTCTGTCCCGGAAGATTTTACGGTTCTGCTGGAGCGGCCCAGGCGAGACAGTCAGGGAGACTGGGCCGCCAACGCGGCCATGCAGCTCGCGAAAGTTTTTCACGCGAGGCCCCTTGACCTCGCGAACGAGATAGCGTCGAGGATACGGGCCGAAGGCGACATTGCGTCAGTGGATGTCGCGCCTCCAGGTTTCCTGAACTTCACGATGACGAGCGACTGGATCGGCGAAGCGGCGGCGCGCGCCATAAAAGAGGGCGACCGCTATGGGAGCGGCGAATCGGGCGCAGGGCGGCGCATACAGGTCGAGTTCGTCAGCGCGAACCCGACAGGGCCGATACACCTGGGGCACGGGCGAGGCGCGGCAGTGGGCGATGTCATGTCCTCCGTGCTGGAGTTCTCGGGCTGGCGAGTGGAACGCGAGTATTACATAAACGACGCCGGGAACCAGATGGAGAACTTGGGAAAATCGACCCAGTCTCGCTATTTCGCCCTTATCGGCAGAGAGTCCGAAGCCCCTTTCCCGGAGGACGGGTATCCCGGGAGCTATATCGACGACATAGCCAAAAAAATATACGACGATCACGGCCTGTCGCTCGCTGGCAAGCCGCTCGCCGAGACGGTAGGTTTATTCAGGGACGAGACGTGCGGCGCTGTGATGAACATGATACGCAGGGATCTCGCCGACTTCGGAGTGAATTATGACGTTTGGTTCTCCGAGAAGTCTCTTTACGAAAGCGACATAGTGCCGAGGACGATAAAGCTGCTGAAGGAACACGGGTTCGCGTACGACAAAGAGGACGCCGTCTGGTTCAGGTCGAAGGAGTTCGGCGACGACAAAGACCGCGTACTCGTGAGGAACAACGGGGCGCCTACGTACTTCACGTCCGACATCGCTTACCTCCAGGATAAATACGAGCGTGGTTTCGACAAGCTCGTGTACGTCTGGGGGGCCGACCATCACGGCTATGTGCCGCGCGTCCGCTCCGTAAACAAGGCGCTTGGCGCCAAGGACGAGAGCCTGGAGTTCATGCTGATACAGTTTGTCAGCCTGCTCAGGGACGGAGTTCCCGTGTCCATGTCGAAGAGAGCCGGGACGTTCATCACTTTGCGCGAGGTGATGGACGAGGTTGGCAGGGACGCGGCGAGGTTTTCGTTCGTGGGCAGAAAATGCGATTCTCACCTAGAGTTCGACCTCGAGGTCGCAAAGAGGACGTCGTCCGAGAACCCTGTTTATTACGTCCAGTACGCTCACGCGAGGATATGCAGCATAATGCGCGAGGCCGAGTCGCGCGGGGCGCCGATGCCGTCATCGGGCGAGATGGACGCCTCGCTTCTCACCGACCCATCCGAGGCTCGTCTTGCGAAGGAGATCTTGCGTTTTCCCGAGGAGGTGCAAAAGGCGGCACAGAACCTCGAACCTCACAGGATCGCGTTTTACGCCTCCGAAATCGCCGAGGCTTTTCACTCCTTCTACAACAGCAAGAAGGTTTTGGGCGAGGCCGAGGGCGTAATGAAATCCCGTCTGCTCCTGACCGCCGCGGCGAAGGTCGCCATAGCGAACGCCCTTCGTCTGTTGGGCATATCGGCCCCGGAGCGGATGTAACATGCCTGACGCGCCCCGTATCAGATGGATCATTGTCTACGCGGTGGCGTTATTCCTCGTGGCCGTCTCCGTGGTGACGTTTTTCAAGGAAGTGGGAAGGATAGAGCGCCTCTCCATGGCCCTCGGGTCGAGGATGGAGGAACTCGTGGTTATAATGAGGAAAAATCAGGATCTTCAGGAGAAGATATCGTACTACAAGACCCCGGACGGTATCAGACGCCTCGCGATAGACCAGTTTAACCTGGTCAAATCCGGCGAAAAGATTTACAGGATAGTGATAATCTCGGACGACGCGCTCCATGAGAACTGATAATGGCTGGGTTTTCGCGCGCGCGTGGGGCTTGTGGGCGAGCGAAATTTTTTAGTTTCGGGAGGTCTTTTAAATGCCTGAGTGGAAGGCCATACGCTCGATGCCGCTTTTGGGCGAAGACGAGAGGCTCGTGCTCCTCGAATGTGCTACAGAGCGGCCAAACAGCGGAGTTTATGACAAATTTTTCGAGGAGGGCCTGTATCTGTGCAGACAGTGCGGCGCTCCTCTTTACAGGTCGGAGGCCAAGTTCGACTGCGGCTGCGGCTGGCCCGCGTTCGACGAATCGCTTCCAGACGCGGTCGGGAGGCGATTCGACCCTGACGGCAGCAGGGTTGAGATAGTTTGCGCGAACTGTTCCGGCCACCTTGGGCACGTATTCGAAGGCGAGCGCTTGACGCCAAAAAACACCAGGCACTGCGTAAATTCGCTCTCCCTTTACCACGTGACGTCCGGGAAGGCGTTATTCGCCGGCGGGTGTTTCTGGGGCGTGGAGGACTTTTTCAGGCGTGCTGATGGTGTAATGTTGGCCCTGCCCGGCTACGCCGGCGGACAAACGCAAAAGCCGACGTACCGCGACGTCTGCGGCGGGAAAACGGGCTGCGTCGAGTCCGTGCTTGTTTATTTCGACCGGGAGGCGACGGACTTCCGGTCGCTTGTGCGGCTTTTTTTCGAGATCCACGACCCGACCGGGATAGATCGCCAGGGCTCGGATGTAGGGCCGCAGTACAGGTCGATCGTTTTTTTCTTCGACACAGACCAGGAGAGGATCGCGCGAGAGGCCATCAGATCCCTCAGAGCGAAAGGCGTCGAGGCCGCCACGAGGGTCGAACCCGCGCATGTGTTCCACGTGGCCGAGGATTACCACCAGAAATACTTCGACAAACACCCGGAGGCGCGAACCCACACGTGTCACGTACACAGGTCGTTCGACTGGAGCTGAGGCCGCCTGGCCCGGGGTTCTGAGCGCGCCCCGCTTTTTGGGTTTTGTCTGCTGACAGAAATGGCGGCGTATTGTATAATATCTAGTTAGGCTTTTCGCAATTATTAATTTGGAGGGGATTTATCATGGACAAAAAGAAGAAAATTGTTATAGCGGCTGGCGGTCTGCTGGTATTTCTGTTTTTTGTGGTTGTCTTGTTCGGGCGGTCGAGCGACGCCACTTTGGAGACCATCGGCAATTTTCTCAAGGGCGACGTAACCGGCGAGGTAGGGAAAACTTACTCGACGAAGTGGTTCAATTTCTTCATCAAATCAGTCAAAAAAGTGGACGAATACGCCGGCTATGAGCCTGTCGCCGGCAACACCCTCGTCGATGTAGTCATTTCGGAGAAGTGTACGTTCAACGAAGCCACAGACATGAGCACGGACGACTTTTACCTCGATTCGGCGCCCTTCGACGAATATGTCTTTCCCATGGAGCCCATCGACGATACGATGATGCCGCTGGAGTTTACATTGGCGCCGAAGGAGCAGAGGGAGTACCACATGCTGTACGAGATACCCTCTGACACGGTCGGCCTCAAGCTGGCTTACACCGAACGTGACGTGGAGGGAAACATTGGAGCGACCTTCACCATAAACATCCCGGACTAGAGTGAAAAAGCGGGCCTCCCGGATAAAGCGGGGCCCGCTCCTGTTCATGGGGCGTTTTTCTCACGCCCTTGCGGTCGCCATGAGAAGCTTGATCCTGTTCAGCTGGTTTACGTTGCTGACGCTCGCGTCGTAGTCGAGGGCCAGGATGTTCGCCCCCTTGTAGCGACGCTTCAGCTCCTTCATGACGCCTTTTCCCGTGACGTGGTTCGGCAGGCAGGCGAACGGCTGGATGCAGAGGACGTTTTTCACTCCGCCCTCTATCAGCTTTATCATCTCGGCCGTGAGGAGCCAGCCCTCGCCGGCCTGGTTCGCTGGCGAGACGATGTCGCTTGCCGCGTCGAGCATGTCGTAGATATCGTGCTGCCCGCCGAACTTCGTGCCGGCAAGAGTTTTCGCGACGGCGCGCCGGATATACTGGAGGGCGGCTATGCCAGCCTGGCCCATGAGGCGTGGCATGAGTTTTCCGGACAGTTTTTTGTGCGCGAATACCGAGTCATACAGACAGTAGAGCATGAAACCGGCGAGGTCGGGAACCACGGCCTCCCCGCCTTCGCTCTCTATGATCTCGACCAGGCGTTCGTTCGCGTTCGCGTGGTACTTGACCAGTATTTCCCCAACGATGCCTATTCTCGGGCGCGGCGTTTGGTCTGTCGGCAGCGCGGCGAAGTCGGACGTGACGGCTTTGACGTCGGACAGGAAACGCCGCCAGCTTCCAATCTCGACGCTCGTTTTGCAGCGCTCGACCCATTTTTTGTACAGCTCGTCCGAGGCGCCTCGGCGCGTCTCGTATGGGCGCGTCCGGAGCGACAACCTCATGAGCAGATCCCCGTAAATCATCCCGAGGATGGTTCGCCACAGGACGCCGGCCGGCGGCGAGAAGCTTTCTATTCCTCGTTGTTCGTTGTCCTGCGCGTTGGCCGCGAGTATGCGCACGCCTCCGTAGCCGGCCGCGTCCAGCGCGCGCCTCAGGAGGGGCACGTAGTTGCTGGCGCGGCACGCTCCGCCCGTCTGGGCGTAGAGGCAGTCCGTTTTTTCGGCGTCGTACTCCCCGCTTTCGAGCGCCTGGAGAAACTGGCCGATCACGAACATCGCGGGGTAACAGGCGTCGTTGTTGACGTACTTCATCGCAAGCTCCGTCGTTTTCCTCGTCCCTTCGGGGAGCACCCGGAAGTCGAGCCCGGCCCCGCGCATGGCCGTCTCCATAAACTGGAAGTGGTATGGCGACAGCGGCGGGCAGAGGACAGAGCGCCCCGCCAACGCATCGTCCCACGTCGATTTACCACGCCTCTTGGTCGGCGCGGCGCGGCGCGAGACGCCGAGCCGCGCCAGCGCCGGGTTTTTCGCGGGCGCCTTGTTGTCGAGCCCCCTTCTCACGGAGGCGAGCAGCGACCTTATTCTTATCCTGACAGCGCCGTTGTTTTTGCCCTCGTCTATCTTTATGATCGTGTGCGGCTTGCCGTGCGAGGAGAGGAGCGCCGCGACCTGGTCGGCGCTTATCGCGTCGAGCCCGCAGCCGAACGAGTTCAGCTGAACGACGTGGACGTCTTTGAACTCGGGGTGTTTCGCCGCCGACAGCGCTGTCCTGTAGAGGCGGGAGTGATATACCCATTGGTCGACGACGTAGAGCGGGTCGGCTTCGACCTCCGCCGCTCGTTCGCACACGGAGTCCTCCGTGAACACGACGACGCCGTAGCTGTTTACGAGCTCCGGTATTCCGTGGTTCACCTCCGGGTCGAGATGATACGGGTGTCCGGCCAGCACTATCCCTATGACCCGCGCGCCGCCGTCGCGTCCGTCATTCAGGCTTTTAAGCGCTTCTCGTCCGTATGACGCCACATCGCTCTTGAACGAGTCCATCTCCTCATACGCGCGGGTGATCGCGTTCTTTATCTCTTTTTTCGTCGCGCCGAACGGGGCGAGCAGGTCGCATAGCGCCGAAAGCAGACGTTCGGGGGAGTCTATCGGCATTGGACGCCGAATGAAATCTATGTCGTCCTTTTGGAGATCGTCGATGTTGAGGTACGCGACGTCCGGGTAGCCTGTTACGACTGGGCAGTTGAAGTGCTGGCGCGCGTCCGGGAATTCGCTCCTCTCTTGAAGGACTATAGGGAAAAATATCCTTTTTACGCCGCGCTCCATCAGGTCGGCTATGTGCCTGTGTACGAGCTTCGCCGGGTAACAGACAGTCTGCGACGGTATGGTGTCCATGCCGAGGTTCTCATGTGGCCTCGCGGAGGACAGCTCCACACGGAAGCCCAGCTTCGTGAAGATAGTGAACCAGAGCGGGTAATTCTCGTACATGTTCAGGGCGCGCGGTATGCCGATAACGCCCCTTGGCGCGTTTTCGGGCGCTAATGGGCTGTAATGATCGAACAGGCGCCTGTATTTTTGTTCGAATACGTTAGGCGGCAAGGCCGCTTTTGCCCTTGCGCCGGCCTCGGCGCTGCCGGCGCCGTTTTCGCAGCGATTGCCGCTCGTGAAGCTTCTCCCGTCGTCGAAAGACGTTCGCGTGAGGATACACCTGTTGCCACAGCCGCCGCAGCGGTTTGTCGTCGTCCGCGCGCTGAAGGACTCGAGCGCCTCGCGGCTGATGAGATTCCCGGGCCGCGAATCCCCGTCGCCGCGCGATTCTCGCGCTATGAGAGCCACGCCGAAAGCGCCCATGAGCTCTGAAATGTCGGGGCGCACGACCAGACGGCCAGTGACGAGCTCAAACGCGCGGAGCAGAGCGTCGTTTTTGAACGCGCCGCCCTGGACGACTATTTTGCTGCCCAGCTCGTCTATGTCTCTTATTTTGAGGACTTTGTACAGGGCGTTGCGGACGACGGAGTAAGCGAGCCCGGCTGAAATGTCGCGCACGCTCGCCCCCTCCTTCTGCGCCTGCCGGACGCGGGAGTTCATGAAGACAGTGCAGCGCGAGCCGAGGTCGACAGGCATTGTCGACAGGAGAGCCGCCGTGGCGAACTCCTCGACGTTCAGCTCGAGCGACTCGGCGAAGCTCTGTAAAAATGAGCCGCAGCCGGACGAACAGGCCTCGTTCAAAAACACGCGGTGCACAATGCCGTCGCGAACGCCGAGGCACTTCATGTCCTGGCCGCCTATGTCTATGACGAAGTCGACGCCAGGCAGGACGAACTCGGCCGCCCTGGCGTGCGCGACGGTCTCGACCTCGCCGATGTCCAGCCCCAGCGCCGTCTGTACGAGCCTCTCGCCATATCCGGTGACGCCGCTGCGGCGTATGTGTACGCCCTCCGGCATAAGCGAATAAAGCTCGAGCAATATCTCGCGCACCGCGCAAAGCGGCTCGCCGCCGCCGGTTGTCCGGTAGCGCGAGAACAAAAGCTCGCCCTGCTCCCCCGCGAGCGCGACCTTCGTGGTCGTCGACCCGACGTCTATGCCGAGATAAGCGTCGCCTTCGTAAAGGCCGAGATCCATTTTTTTTGTCCCGTTCACCGAGTGGCGAGCGAAAAATTCCGCGCGAACCTCGTCGTCGCGGAAGAGTGACGGCAGGATGTTGACAGTCTCATGCCTTCCAGAGGAGAAAAAACGCACAGCCTTCTCGTGAAGGTTGATCCAGTCGAGAGCGCCGTTTTGCTTGCCGAGGATCGCGGCGCCTATCGCCACAAAGAGGTGCGGGTTCTCTGGGAAAACGCACTGTTCCGGCGATAACCCCAGAGTCTCCGCGAAGCGCGTCCGAAGCTCGGAGAGAAAATATAGCGGCCCTCCGAGGAACGCGACGTTGCCAGCTATTTTTCTTCCGCAGGCGAGGCCGCTGATAGTCTGGTTCACAATCGCCTGGAAAATTGACGCCGCTATGTCCGACCTCGCGGCCCCGTCGTTCAAAAGTGGCTGTATGTCCGTTTTCGCGAAAACGCCGCAGCGGGAGGCTATCGGGTATATCGTGCCGTACCCCTTTGCCAGCTCGTTCAAGCCGGCCGCGTCGGTCCCCAGCAGAAGCGCCATCTGGTCGAGGAACGCCCCTGTGCCGCCCGCGCACGTCTCGTTCATTCTCTGATCCACGCCGGAGGAGTCGAAGAACGTCAGTTTCGCGTCCTCGCCGCCCAGCTCTATGCAGACGTCGACGTTCGGCAAATAGCGCACGATGCTCGCCGAACAGGCGATGAGCTCCTGCGCGAACGGCACGTCGATGCCCTCGGCGAGAGAGAGCGCCCCGGAGCCGGCCACCGCCATGGTTATCATAGAGTCGCCGCAGCTCTCGTGAATTTCTGTCATCAGGTCGCGGACAGTCGAGCTTATATCGGCGAAGTGCCTGCAATAGCGGCTATGTATCATGCGATCGTCGCTGTCGAGTACGACAGCCTTCGCCGTCGTCGAACCGACGTCCAGACCTACGTGCAACAAGGACATCTCACCCCTCCTTTTTATGTTTTACTCCTGAAATTCGCGAAAGAAAGCGCTCGCGTGAAAAATTTGCCCCTATGTCAGGGAGCGCTGGTCAAATTGTCCAAGGGAGTAGAGCGATTGAAACTGGAGGGTTTTCTATTTTCTGGACGCCATACAGAATCGTTGTGACCATGATGGATTACCACGCCGCTTGAACGTGAATATATCCCATTCGCGTTTCAAGGAGGAGACGAAACTCTGTGGCGCGAGCAAAAACGCCAGCCCTAACGTGTTTAAAAACTCGAAGCGCCATCGAAAACGGCCTGCCTGAGTTACGGCGTGGGCGCCGTCGTTCGCCATGTCCATCATGAGCACGTAAGCGCTGACGTCGCCTGCGGAGATATCCGGGTACGACCTCTGGGGCGGCGTCGCGAGGAGCGATGCCTGCAAGCACAGGAACAGCGCCGAAAGGATGATCGCCGAAAGCTTCCCTCCCTTGTCGCAAAAAACAAAATGGAATTCCATGGCCTCGCCTCCAAATATTGTTAAGAGTACCACAAACTCGCGCCGCGCGCCACCATGTTTATTTTTGCCCGCAAGGAGTGTTTTTAGGAGAATCGACAAGGAATGTCGGAAGCTGAAGACAAGCGCCTGCAAAGCCTCGGGCTCGTTTCATCCCTTTTTGTCCCGATGATCTCCTTTCATGAAAAACGAAGCCGCCGCCAACACCAGAAGCGGCAGGAGACAGTGCCAGTGACTCGACAAAAAATCCATTTTCGAGATCTCCCCCTTCATTACCAAGTATGCGGCAAGCTTATCAGCGTTGTGTGAATATTGTGTGAAGCAAGGAGTAAAACCAGTACCATTTCATGTGCCCTCTCTCGCGTTTAACTCAAAACTCCCGGCGCGGAGCGCCGGGAGTTTTGGGGATTGCCGCGAATATGCCGTTCCGTCACGGCATCAGGGTCAGGATATTGTTCGAGAGCTGGTTTGCCTGGGCCATCATCGAGTGTCCCGCTTGGGTGATGATGTTGAGCCTTGTGAACTCCATCATCTCCTTCGCGAAATCCGCGTCCGTTATGCGGCTTTTCGCCTCGGTCAGGTTCAGCGACGCCGTTGTCAGGTTGCTCATCGTGTGCTCCAGACGGTTTATCTGGGCGCCGATTATCGCTCGCTGAGTCGAAACCCTCTTTATAGCGCTGTCGAGCCTGGTCAGGCTTCGCGCGGCCTCTTCGCGGCTGCGCACCTCCAGGTTCAGGATGCGGAGGGCCTTTGCGGTCATGTCGCCCAAGACCAGAACCGTGTCCTCTTTTTCGTTCGCGCCGATCTGGAGCACAAGCGCGTTGTCGGCTACGTGGACGTAGCGCTCTATATTCAAGCCCGTAAACAGGGCCGTTGGGTCGTTGGGGTCGGTGTTGACCTTGAACGTGCCCAGGTCTTCATAATATTTTACCTTGCTCACGCCGATAATCCCGTCCAAGTCGAGCGACACGCCCGGCGCTATCGCGTTGAGCGCCGCCTGGCCGGCAAGCACGCGCTCGCCGCTCGACAACACGCGGCCTGTGTGGGCGTCCGCGACGGTCATCTCGAATATCCGTTCCTCGGACTTTTGTATCTCGGTGAACGCCAGAGCCTGCATCAACTCCTCGCTGCC
>JAITOY010000072.1 GCA_031289775.1 Synergistaceae bacterium | reverse complement strand
ACCATCCATGAAACCGGCAACAACGCCGGGCGTTTGAAACTGGTATTCGACAAGCCGCGAAAAAATACGGTGAAGCTTCTGTTGCTCATGGATTCAGGCGGGTCTATGGATTACTACAGTCATCTATGTGCCTTGTTGTTCCAGGCGGTGAGTAAATCCAACCATTTTAAGGATTTAAAAATTTATTATTTCCACAATATCATCAAGGGCAACCTGTTCACAACCCCGGAAACCCACCCACTGGAGACAATCAGCCTCGATTGGATGCTGCGCAATCTCAGCAACGATTACAAGGTCATCATTGTGGGAGACGCGCGCATGAATCCCGGTGAGCTGGAGGAAAACACGTTCTGCGCCAAACAAGGAAAATTGTCCGGGCTTGGCTGGTTCCGGGCACTACGCGATCATTTTCCCCACACGGTGTGGCTGAACCCGCAAGAGCAATCGGGCGGGGGCAGAGCCTTTTGGAATCAGACCTACTACGATATCCAAAAAGAGGTCGATATGTATCCGCTCACGGTTGAAAGCTTGGGAGTCGCGATTAAAAAGCTCTTGGCGGCAAGGTAGGATGAACAGAATAACCATGCTGCGGACGAGCGATTCAAAAAGTATGGCGGCGGGGCGTTACGCCCGGCTGGTTGTCTCCAGGGCGGGGTAGTCGTCTATGCTGAATCTGGCTACCTGCTCCTGCATATCGCCGGCTATGTTGTACAGTTTTTGGCTCGAGTTCGCTATCTCCGTTATGTCCGCCGACTGTTCCTGAGAGGCTTCAGCTATGTTTTTCGCGGCGTCTGACGTCTTCGTGCAGACCTTGCCGAGATCCTCGGCCGAGTTGTGGACGAGCTTGCTCGAGTCGGACAGATCCTTCGTGAGCGACGTGATGCTCAGTATCTCATCATTCAGCTCCGTGATGTTGACGATGATCTTTTTGAACATCTCGCCGTTTTTGGTGACTACATCTACGCCCTTTTCAGACTCCGTCACCCCGGCGTTCATCAGGTCGACCGCGTTCTCCGTGTCCTTTTGAATCTCGATTATCTCCTCGGTTATCTTGTCCGACGCCTGACGGGACTGCTCCGCCAGTTTGCGCACTTCCTCGGCCACGACGGCGAAGCCGCGGCCTGATTCTCCGGCGCGCGCGGCCTCTATGGCAGCGTTCAGGGCAAGCAGGTTCGTCTGGTCGGATATGGCGCTTATAAGCGACACTATGTCGTTTATCTTGCGGGATTTTTCGCCGAGGCGCTTTATGGCGCCGGCGGTCTGTTTCGTCGTGTTAGAGATGTTGTCCATCTGTCTTACCGCTTCTACGAGCGATTTGCTGCCGTCCTCCGCCACCTCGGAGGCCTGAGTCGATTTTTCGGACACCATGGCGCTGATCGACGCGACGTTATCTATGCCGCTCGTAATCCTCTCGATTGCCGCAGTGATATTTCGCACGGCGTCTAATTGCGTCCTCGTGTCCATCGTTATCCCGCCCACGGTCGAAACGACTTCCTCCGTAGACCTCACGGTTTGCCCTGATGACGCGGAGAGCACTTCGCTCGCGTCGAACAGCTTCACTGACGACTCGTTGATCTGCCTCAACAGCGAGGAGAGACTGCCTGCCATGTGTCTCATGGATTTTCTGAGCGCGCCAATTTCATCATGGCTTTCGCCCTTTTCGCTTATTTCGACCCGGAGGTTGCCGTTCGCCATTTCCTCGGAAATCCTGCTGAGTTCCACAATTGGCTTCACGAATTTTTTCGTGTAAACGAACGTAATCGCCAGCACGAGAACGAGAAGGGCGGCGAAGCCCGCTATCGTGTAGAAGATGAGCGTGTTGAGATATGACTCCGCTTGTGTCTGCCACTCCGTGACGTTCGCGTTTATCGCCGCGTTCCAATCCTCGCTCCAGAAGCCGGTTCCTATTACCCACTTCCACGGATTGAACTCTATAGAGTAGCCCACTTTCTGTTTTCCAGCGCTCTCGCCCGGTTTTTCATAATAAAACTCCGTGAAGTCGCCGCCGCGCATGCCGGACTCGATTATCGCCCGTATCATCTCCATATTGTTGGCATCGAGCGCTTTTATGCGGTTTTTCCCCTCTATCTGCGGGGTGATGGGGTGCAGGATGTTGTCGCCCGATGTTTCGTCTATCCAGAAGTAGTTGCCGCCCTTGAGCGCTTTGTTTTCCATGTCGTACCTGATGACCCTGATCTGTTCTTTTGCCTGAGTCTTGGCCTCTTCGAGCGTAAGTTCTCC
The DNA here is from genome assembly GCA_031289775.1 of Synergistaceae bacterium. Taxonomy (GTDB): domain Bacteria; phylum Synergistota; class Synergistia; order Synergistales; family Synergistaceae; genus JAITOY01. Next base: position 46,551 of record JAITOY010000072.1, on the reverse strand, counting down.
ATCCTTGACGCGTTTGTCGAAATATTCGAAGATAGAGGCGACCGCGACTGTGATGTTTTTCATATTCTCCTTCTGGGCGTTGAACAGGGAATGTCTCGCGTACTCCAGGTTTTGCCTGTAGCTCGCCCTGATCTCATAAATTTGGAACAAGACAGCGACAATCATGACCGCAGCCAGTATTCCCGCAATGGAAAACGTCAGCTTGTATCGCAAACTCATTACGTACTCCTCCTTATTTTGTCCATACCTTGTCTCTTTTTATATACCGCACGACGAGCTCAACTTTCCGCGACGATATTATTTAACTTTAGTTGCGATTCTACTCGCTTGATTCATATAAATCCAGTCCCTTTGTATGAAACCATGATTTATCGTTAGGCGACTGAAGGGTAACGATTAAAAATAAAGAATCTCCGTGTCTCTAAGCAAAAAAATTTCGTTATGAGCGATTTGATCGGCGTTTCCTTTACTCCACTGTCACGCTCTTCGCGAGGTTTCTCGGCATGTCGATGTCGCGGCCCAGGGTTCTCGCCGTGTGATAGGCGAAGAGCTGCAGCGGAATGAGACCTATGAGCGTAAAGAGCTCGCGCTCCGTCCTCGGGACGAATATTACGTCGTTCGCGTAGCTGCGCGCGTCCTCGTCCCCTTCGGTCGCGATCAGGATTATAGGAGCGTTCCTCGCGCGGCACTCCTCGACGTTCGAGAGCGTCTTCTCCCTGAGGTCGCCCTCTGGGACGAGCGCCACCACTGTCAGCTTTTCGTCGAGCATGGCAATGGGGCCGTGCTTCATCTCGCCTGCCGCGTATGCCTCCGACGGCAGGTACGCTATCTCCTTCATTTTAAGAGCGCCCTCCATCGTGAGCGGGACGCACTCGCGGCGTCCTATGAAGAAAAACCCTTTTGAATCCGAATATTTACGGGCGAGAGCCTCTATCTCCGGCTCGCGCTCCAGCATGGACTGGAGCTTGGCCGGAAGCGACCTCAATCCGCCGATGAGGCGAGCCTCGTCGTTTGTGGAGAGCGCCCCTAGCTCTTTGAGCAGGTGAAGGACGAGCAGGGCCAGTATCCCAACCTGGCCCGTGAACGTCTTTGTGGCAGCGACGCCTATCTCTGGGCCGGCGAGCGAGAGCAGCGTGTGTTCGACCTCGCGGTCGATGGTCGACCCGCGCACGTTCGTAATGGCGACGCAGTGTGCGCCCTTCGAGCTCGCGAGCCGCATTGCGGCGAGCGTGTCGGCTGTCTCCCCCGATTGGGAGACGAACACGGCGAGCGTGTCGCCGCCCCTGGCGATGTTGCGGTACCTGTACTCGGATGCCACCTCGGTCATGATGTCGAGCTCGCAGTCGAGCGACTCCATAATGTCCCTCGCGGCGAGGGTGGCGTAATGCGATGTGCCGCAAGCCACGAACTGAACCCTTCGGATTTTTTTCAGCACGTCGGACGATATCTTCAGGCTTTTCGCCATATCGACGCTCGTAACGACTGTGTGAGCGTCGATCGTCAGGCGCAGGACGTCCGGCTGTTCCTCTATCTCCTTGCGCATGAAGTGGTCGTATCGTCCCTTGTCGGTCATCACGCTGTCCCAGTCGAGGCGAATGGACGTCTTGGCGCGCTCCGCCCCGTCGAAGCCAAAAAACTTGCAGCCATCGGACGTCAAAAACGCCATCTCCCCCTCCTCCATAAAAAACAGGTCATGTGTGTAATCGAGGAGAGCCGTTGGGTCCGACGCGCAGTAGCTCGCCCCGTCCGCGCGCGCCACGACGAGCGGAGAGCCCCTGCGCGCGCACCAGATCTCCCCGGGCCTGTCGCGGAACATTATGACGAGCGCAAACGCGCCCGTGAGCGAGCCGCACAGCTCAGACATCGCCGTGAGCGCGTCTCCGTCGTATATTTGCGCCAGGAGCTGGCAGGGGGACTCCGTGTCCGTCTCCGTCACGAACGTCACGCCATTGCGGACAAGCTCCGCCCTTATCTCCCTCGCGTTTTCGATGATGCCGTTGTGCACGAGCGTCACCATGCCGTCGCAGCTCTCGTGAGGGTGGGCGTTCGTAACAGTGACGCCCCCGTGTGTCGCCCACCTCGTGTGGCCTATGCCTGAGACCGCCCCCTCGCAGTCAGAGGCCCTCTCCTCCACGAGCTTGGCGAGCTGACAGACGCGCCCGACTATCTTGATGTTCCTCACCCCGTCAGGACAGCGCAACGCCAAACCGGCGGAGTCGTAGCCGCGGTACTCCTGTTGTGCGAGTCCATTTAAAATAATTTTCCTTATGTCTGTTTTCCCTACGCAACCCATTATTCCGCACATGAAGAAAGCGCCTCCATCCCATTTTAAAAATCTTTGCCATACCTCGTCACCGGGCGAGAGCGCGCCTCATCCAGCGATTATCTGGTATAGTATGACGGCGGTAACTCTCGGAAGTTGGTGATCGATATGGGTATTATAGCGAGAGTTGGGCGTCCGAACGTTGGAAAATCATCTATTTTCAACAGGCTTCTCGGCCGCAGGGAGTCGATAGTCGACGATTTTCCGGGCGTCACGAGGGATCGTCTCTACGGCGAGATGGTCTGGAACGAGCACAGGTTTTACATAGTGGACACGGGAGGCATTATGGGCGAAAAGGAGGCCGCTCTGCCGGAGATAGCTGGGCGTATCGCCGCGCAGGTCGAACACGCGCTTTCGGAGAGCGACGGGGTCGTTTTTGTGCTAGACGGCCATGACGGCGTGACGGTGATGGACGAGGAGATCGCGGCAATGCTGCGCCGAGCCGGGCGAAAGGTCGTAGTAGCCGTGAACAAGCTCGACAACCCGGAGAAGCTCGACGCGGCGTACGAGGCGTCGGCTTTGGGTTTCGAGAAGGTGCTGCCCCTGAGCGCCGTACATAACTTCAACATGGGCGACCTGCTGGACGAGATGGTCTCGTTTTTGCCTGACGAGGGCTCTTTCGAGGAGTCCGAGGACGTGCCCGTTACGATCGTAGGGCGCCCGAACGTAGGCAAATCGAGCCTTCTGAACGTTCTGGCAGGGGAGGAGCGGTCTCTCGTCTCCGAGATCCCCGGCACGACGAGGGATGTGGTCGACTCCATAGTCGAGATAGAGGGGACTCGATTCCGCTTTCTCGACACGGCCGGCCTCAGAAGGAAATCCAGAGTTGACACGGACGTCGAGTACTACTCGAACGTCCGCTCGTATCAGGCCATAGACAAGTGCCGCGTGGCGATCGTCATGTTGGACGCGACCGAGCTGGTGACGGATCAGGACAAACGCCTCGTCGGGCAGGTTCTTGAGCGAGGCAAGGGGCTTCTCATTGTCGTGAACAAGTGGGATCTCGCGCCGAAGGACGAGAAGGTCGGCGACAGAATGCGCGCGAAGCTGAAGGACGAGATGCCGTTTGCCGCCCACGCTCCGATGCTTTTTATGTCGGCGCTGACGAAGCGGGGTATCTCGCGGCTCAATCAGCGCATACTCTCAGTCGACCTGAACAGGCGCGCCCGCATCTCCACGTCGGAGCTGAACCGTCTCGTCCGCGAGGTGCTGGCGTTTGAACGGATGCCCGGGGACAAGGGGAGGTATCTCAAGATATCCTTCTGCACGCAGGCTAACGGAGTCCCGCCGGCGTTCGTGTTTTTTGTGAACGACAGAAATCTGGTGACAAACCCCTTCGAGCGGCGTCTGGAGAACATTTTGCGGAAGATGGGAGACTTTTCCGGCGTCCCGCTGCGACTCTTTTTCAGAAATAAGCAGTAAAAATTCGGGTAATTTCAAAAAAAGCTTGACCGTTTCCGGGTTTCTATGCATAATTAACCACGATGCGGGGTTGACGCGCTCGGAGATGAGAAAGCACAGGTTCTGACCCTGCTGGGGTCATAAAATAATTGGAGGTGGTAGAGAGTGACAAAAGCGGAATTAGCAAATGAAGTGGCATCGTCTGTAGAGGGACTGACAAAAAAGAAGGCTGCGGAGGTAGTTGACGCGGTTTTTGCGGCGATTCAGGGAATTCTCGCGAAGGGTGAGAAGATCCAGGCGGTGGGTTTCGGCACCTTTGAAGTGCAGCATCGTGCGGCGCGCAAAGGGCGCAACCCACAGAACCCGAAGGAAGAGATCAACATTCCGGCGAAGAAAGTTCCGGTATTCAGGGCTGGCAAGGCGCTGAAGGACGCCGTCAACGCCGGAAAAAAGAAATGACCGCCTTGATTTAAGAGGCAGGCGAAATTAAAGGCGATTACCGTCCATAAGGTAGTCGCTTTTTTTTATTCCACGATCCATGTTATCAAAAACGGCATACAGGCGACTATCGAGAAGTACCTCGCGAGGTGCAGGATGCCGACGACGAGCGGGTCGACGTCCATCTCCTCCGCCATGAGCACGACCTGGCTCAACCCTCCGGCCGACGTCGAAAGCAGGCATGTCAGGAACGAGAAACCTGTGAGTTTTCGCATCACGAAAGCGAGCAGAAGCGTCGCCAGAATCATAAAGGAGCTGCATACGGCGAGCGAAGCGACGAACCTCGGGCTCGTGAGGTACATTATCTGATTCTGTCCGAATTGACTACCGATCGTCAAGCCTATCCCGATTTGCGCTGCGGTCATGATGTATGGGTGAAACGAAAATGTCTTGTCTAGCAGAATGGCGGCAGTCCCTGACGCCACTAGCGCCCCGAGCATCAGCCCGGCGGGCGTGCCCAGTTTATCGAGGAGCGCGCCTCCAGCGACGGAGAATGCGGCCAGAAGAAGCGTCTCGCCTCGCGACATTGAGAGCTGTTTTTTAGGCGCCGTCGCCGATGTTTCGGCGGGCCCGCCGCCGTCGTCGGCGAGTCTCTTCCAGGTTCGCTTGCCGCTGAATTTTTCGGCGAGCCACGGAATAGACGCCATGACGGCTGCCAAGCGCCCAACGCCTATAATCGTGACCGTCGCCGCATCGTAATTCATCGAAAGCGCGAAAATTGCCATCTCGCTCAATCCGCCGGCCGCAGACCCAATGAGCGCTATATGGAGTTCGACGCCCGAGAGGAGCGCCATCAGGTACCCGCTTATCACCGACAGTCCCAGCATCCAGACGGAGACCAATGTCGCGGGCACGAGCATTTTACGAAGGAGCGAGGCTGTCTCCCGGTTTATGCGTCGGCCCATCATCACCCCGATGGCTATTTTGCATATAGCCGAGAGCCCGTCCATCATCGGCGCCTCCGGAAAGTGCCCTGAAAGCGCCAGCAAACTAGTGGCGGCGAGCGACCCCAACATGGCCGCCATAGGAAGCCCGAGTTTTTTAAAGACCCAAAAACCTGACGTCCCAACGCAACAGATTATAATAAGCCCCATGACCCCTTTAAACATTGTCTTTGTCGCCCCTCGATTTTCTCATTCCACGTCTAGCCAAGACGCGGATGTTTGTGTATTCTATCTGAAGAAAGGGTCGGATTTTTCACAAATCTGACTCCAATGGAGGTGAAAAGCCGTGAGAATTCTCGCTATAAGCCCGACCGCGGACTCTACAAAGGTCGCGCTGTACGAAAATTACTCCCCCCAGTGGGTTGACGCGCAGTACTATGACGCGTCGGAACTGAATACGTTCACCAGTATAATGTCTCAGGAGGAATTTCGCGCCGGTAGATTGAAGGGACTTCTCGACTCAAAAGGGGAGAGGCTGAACAACATACAGGCTTTCGTGGCGACAGGCGGGTTGCTGCACCCGCTAGAGGGCGGCACGTACCTGATAAACGTGAATATGCTCCAGGATCTCGCCAGCGCCAAGTACGGCGAGTTGCCCTCCAATCTGGGCGCCCCGCTCGCCATGCGCCTCGCGAACATGGCCGGCTCGCGCTACGCGTATGTTGTTGATCCGCCGTCTGTGGACGACATGGCCGAGTCGGCTCACATGACCGGTATGCCGGAGGTCAGCCGCTGGTCCATATTTCACGCGCTGAACCAGAGGGCTGTCGCGCAACGGGAGGCAGTCAACCTCGGGAAAAAGATCGCGGACTGCAACTTCATAGTCTGCCACATCGACGACACGGTGTCCGTCGGGGCGCACTCCGGCGGCAGGGTGGCGGAGGTGAACGACATCAGCGCCGCGAGCGGCGCCATGTCGATGCGCCAGTGCGGAGACGTGCCGCCAGTAGGCCTCATCGATCTCTGTTTCTCAGGCAGGTTCACCCACGAGGAGTTGAGGACTCGCGCCCTTTGGGCCGGCGGTCTCTCAGCCCATCTTGGGACGGAGGACATGGACGAGATAGCCGCGCGAATCCTGGCCGGCGATAGAAAGGCAGCCCTGTGCTTCGAGGCTTTCTTACACGGCATCACGAAGCAGGTGGGCGCTTGCGCGGCGGTTCTGAGGGGCAAGGTGGATTCGATCATACTCACAGGCAGGATTGTCATAAGCGAATTTTTCTGCACGCAGATCAGCCAGAGGGTGAATTGGATAAGCCCGGTAGTGGCCTACCCGGGCGAGGACGATATGCTTGCTCTCGTGGAGGGCGCTATTCGCGTTATGCTCGGAGCGGAGAACGCAAAGACTTATGGGTAGTCAATATACTTTTATGAGGGGAGCTGTTGTTTTTTGAGAGCCTTTTCGATGATAGGGCTTGTAATATCCCTGCTCATAGTAGGGTGGTTCAGCGCGCAATACCTCGTGGTTGCGACCGGCGGCTCGCAGGGCGTCCAGGAAACAACTGGCGTCGCTCCGGCCGGCGGCGCCCCCTTGCCGGCCGGTAACATGACAGCTCCGATCAACAAGGCGCTCGAGCTTGCCTCAGAGGACAAGGAGCGCCAGAAGATGATGGAGGAACTGATAAGACAGCAATAACAGGCAGAACGAGCAGCGGTATGTCCGTCACTCCATGGCCCTTGGCGGGATGCGCTCGCGCATCCTTCTGAAGACGCCCGGGGGGACGAACTCTTGGATTGCGCCTCCAAATTTGAAGACCTCTTTTACGCTTCTGCTCGACAGATAGGAGAACTTCGCGTCCGTCACCATAAAAAACGTCTCCGTCTCAGGCGCGAGCTGCCTGTTCATCTGCGCGAGCTGGAACTCGTACTCGAAGTCGGATAGCGCCCGCAGACCGCGCAATATCACGCGGCTGCGCTCGCGTCGCATGAAGTCCACGAGAAGCCCGTCGAAGGACATGACCTTCACGTTTGGCAGGTGCACAGTCGCCTCGCTGGACATCATCCTGCGCTCTTCGACGCTGAACATGGCCTGCTTCTCGGAGTTCACGAGAACCGCTACGATAAGCTCGTCGAAGATGCGGGCCCCGCGCTCCGTTATGTCGAGATGACCGTTCGTGAACGGGTCGAACGACCCTGGATATACAGCTTTACTCAAAGCCCACACCCCTTTTTTCTGTATATCGAAAGCGCCGTCCCGCCGTACGGCCTGTCCTCGCGCGGCAGGAAGACATCTCCGCTCTCGGCGTCGGAGGTCTCGTCGCGGACGGCTCGCTCCAGGACAAACACTCCGCCTGGCGAAAGTATGGCGGAGTGCTCCGCTATCATCGGTGGAAGCGTCTTTCCCCACCCCATGCCATATGGCGGGTCGGCGAAGATCACGTCGAAGGCGGCGCCGTCCCGCGCCAGTTTCGGCAGGGCGCGGCGTACGTCGGCGCGCAAACAGACTGCCGCCTCCCCAAAGCCGGCAAGCCTGTCCGATATGCACCGAGCGCGGTCGCGCTCGGACTCGATTGCCATCACGTAATAAGCCCCGCGCTTCAACGCGGACAACGCGATCTCGCCAGTTCCGGAGAAGAGGTCGAGGAACCGCGCGCCGTCCATATAGCCAGCGGCCGACAGAATGTTGAACAGCGCCCCGGAGACCATGCCGGTCGTCGGGCGAACCTCTTTGCATGTTTTGCGCATTTTACGCTCCCGTGACAATTTCTTGATATGATTATACAATTAAGCTTGAAAAAACGAAGGGGCGCAAAATTTTTTTCGGTTTTGCCGTCCATTATCGGAGGGAAAAGCAGTGCCCAAAACAGCCGAAATATCGGAGACGCCGGGGCAGCGTTTCGGTTCAGCGTATGGTATGGGGGCGCTAGCTGCGGTGAGCGCCATGCACTTCATAAACGATCTTCATCCCACGATGCTGCCGACGTTTTTGCCGGAAATGGTAAGCCGTCTCGGCCTCACCCTGGCCGAAGCTGGGTTCCTCAGTACGCTGTTCGGCGTGTTTAACCTAGTCGTCCAGCCGTTTGCCGGACACTTCGCCGACAGGCTGAACAGACCGTCGCTCGCGCTTTTGGCGCCATTTTTGACGGCAACGGGCGCTTGCCTTCTGCCTGTAGCGCCGTCATTCCGAGTCGCTCTGCTTTTCGTAAGCGTCATGGGGTTTGGGACGGCGAGTTTTCATCCGCAGGGGCACGGTCTCGCAGGGCTTTTCGGGGGGAATAAAAACCTCGGCCTGAGCTTGGCGATTTTCGCGGCGGCCGGCAACCTCGGCGCCGCGCTGAGTCCGCTTTACGGAATTTTTTTGCTTGGCGCGCTCGGCCCGTCGCGCATGCCTTTCGCGATCCTTTTTGTGCTTGTCGTGGCGCTCGTCGCGAGACGGGCGGTTCCGTCCGGTTACGTCGATAAAGGCAGGACTGAGAGCGCGTCCGCATCGGCCCACAAAGGAGAGACCACGTCGGGCAGGTTTTTCAGGGTGTTTATGATATGCCTGCCGATCACGCTCATTGCGCTGATAAGGGACACGACGTCGCAGGGCATTCGCGTGTTCCTGCCGCTTCTCGTGACCGGGCGGGGTGGCGGCATCGAACTCGGCGGCGCAGTGCTTTTCGCCTTCACATTGGCCGGTTCGTTCTCCACGCTGGTCGGGGGCAGGATGGCCGATATCTTCGGCAAGAGGCGAGTGATACTGATAATGATGATACTCGCCCCGATTTTTTTATTTCCGGCCGTCAAATTGAGCGGCATGTTCTCGGTAGTCCTGTTTGTACTTGGCGGCGCTTGCATCGCGTCGACCGCCCCCGTGACGATAGCGATGGCGCAGGAATTTGTCCCGGAATCCCGCAGCACCGCCAGCTCCCTCGTGATGGGCGTCCCGTGGGGCCTAGCGAATATCATGGCCTCTCCGATAGGGAAACTCGGCGACATCATCGGCCTGGAAACCGCGCTGTCCTTCGTGGCCCTCTCGCCCCTCCTCGTCGCAGCCAGCATGGCAGTGGGAGCTGTTTTCAAGCGCGCCAGGCGGCCAGAAAAGTGAGCGGTATATTTTTCCCCTTAAAAGACCACGCCAGCCGTTTTGGATATGCAGCGGAGCGCGGCGCGGACGCCCGGGGTTTTGTACGGGCAGCCCGTTGGGTCGATTTTGCCCCTGTATCCGCGTTCCGACGGGGTCGCCCTGACGAAAAAGTGCTGTTCGAAGCCCTCGTCCACTGATATCACCGAAAGAAGCGCGGCGCCATCCTCGGAGAAAAACAGCTCGCGGAAAACTATCATATAATCCCCGACCTTGACGGTCTCGCCGACGAGGGGCGACAGCTTTTCACGAAGCTCGTCAGCTCCGGCCGGTTCATGCCGCTCGCCGAGGAGAGCGATTTTTCCAGTCATCCCAGCATCCTCCTCCATGTTCGTGGCCGGGCGTTCCTTTATCTTCATGACGGAGAGCAGGAACGTCTCCCGTCCCATCTCCCGCCACTTTCTCTCATATTTAGTCAGGCAGGCTCGCTCCGTGGCGAGTCTCACAGGGCCGGTCTCGAAATATTCGTCCGAGGCGAAAACGTCCCTCGTCTCATTCGCGTACCACTCGACGTCGGTCGCGAGCGTGAAAGCGCCGCCCGATTCCAGCGACGAGTGGACGCTCCTCGCAAACTCATGGGAGGCCACCCTTCGCGACGAGTGCCGTCTCTTTGGCCAGGGGCAGGGGAAATTCATATAGACCTCACTCACACAGGAGGGCTCGAAAGCGTATTTTAGGAGAAAACGCGCGTCGCCCAACAGCAGGCGAAGGTTTTCAAGGCCGCCGGCCAAAGCCCGCCTCGCGGCCTTGGCCACGCACCACCGCGACACCTCTATGCCTATCGCGAGCGTGTCTTTTCCCGAGCGCGCCAAGCGCTCCAGGAACTCGCCGTTTCCGAAACCTATCTCGACCCGCATCGCGCCGTCGTCGCGTGAAAACGGCGCGGCGCCCGGACGTTTCAAGATGTCAGTGAAGTTCCAGTACATTGGGCCTCACTTCATGTACTTGCGCAGTTTATTCATGACGTCGGAAAGGTCGAGCGGCTTTCCGACGTGGTCGTTCATGCCGGAGGCCAAACATCTCTCGACGTCCTCCCGAAAGACGTTGGCCGTCATGGCGACTATGGGTATTGTCCTGGCGCGCGGGCAGTCAAGCTCCCTTATGCGCCTCGTCGCCTCGTATCCGTCCATCACAGGCATGTGAATGTCCATGAATATCATGTCGTACTTCTCCGGCGCCGCCTCGAACTTTTCGAGCGCTTCGATGCCGGACTCCGCGCACTCTATCTCTATCTCGGTCGGCTGCAGCAGCTCGAGCACTATCTCGCGGTTTATCTCTATGTCCTCGGCGAGTATTATCCGGCGTCCGGCAAAGCAAGCGGCGTCGTCGTTCTCCACCGCCTCTTCGTCCCGCGAGTCGAGCCCCAGACATTCGTTTATGCAGTCGGCCACTGCCAGAGTGAAGAGAGGTTTCTGCATGAACCTGTGTATCCCCGCCTCGTTAGCCTCGCTCTCTATGGCGTTCCACTCGCTCGCGGATATCAGTATCACGACGGATTTGCTTCCGCCATAGGCGTTTATTCGTTTCGAGAGCTCTATGCCGTTCATGCCAGGCATCTTCCAGTCGACGAAATACACGTCGTAAGAGCCGTTCTCCTCGATAATCCGGCAGGCGTCCTCACCGTCCTTCGCGATATCGCATTTCAGGCGCAGCCTGTGCGCTATCTCCTTGAAGTACTCTCTCACGTCCGACGCGTCGTCAACGAGCAGCACCCTCATGTTGTTCCAGTTGACGCCGAGGCCCAACATGCTCCTGTGTCTGTCACTTTCGCCCCTGAGCGCGCGTATGGTGAAGACAAACGTCGATCCTTGGCCCGGGGTCGACTCGACCCATATTTTGCCGCCCATCATCTCCACTATTCGTTTCGATATGGCTAGGCCGAGCCCGGTTCCCCCGAACTTTCGCGAAATGCCGGCGTCCGCCTGTTCGAACGAGCGGAAAAGTTTCTCCTGCTGTTCCTGAATTATGCCTATGCCGTTGTCCCGAACCGCCACTCGTATCGTGCAGATGCCGTCGCTTTCGTCATCCTTGCTGGCGTCGAGTTTGATGGATCCCTCCTCCGGCGTGAACTTCACCGCGTTAGAGAGGAGATTTGTGATGACCTGGCTCAGCCTTTGCTCGTCCGCGACGACGGTTTGCGGAATTTCGGCGTCCACCCTGACGCCGAAAACCTGTTTTTTCTCGGCGATGCGGAAGTTGACGACGTTCACGACCTTCATGAGCATTTTTTCGAAGTTGAACTCGGTGAAGGAGAGTTCGAATTTGCTTGCCTCTATCTTCGACATGTCGAGTATGTCGTTTATTACCCCGAGCAGGTGAGTGGACGCGTCGTCTATCTTCGAGAGGCAGTAGTCCTTTTTTCCCACGTCCGAGGCGCCCCGCGCTATGTTCGTCATGCCGATGATCGCGTTCATCGGCGTCCTCATCTCGTGCGACATGTTGGCGAGAAAGCTGGATTTTGCGCTATTTGCGCGCTCCGCGGTCTCCTTGGCGCCCTTGACGTCTGTTATGTCGTGAAAAAGCAGCATCGCTCCCTCGACGTTTCCTCCCTCGTTCACCATCGGGGTAAAGTGTATCGTGTAGTCGCGGGCCTTGCCGGTTCTTCCTATATCGGTCTTTTCCATGAATTCGAGGCTTGTCTTCTCCAGCATGGCCTGCCGGAACATCTCCTCTAGTTTGTCGGCCCACTCCAGGCTCGAAAACGTCGTGAACGTGTCTTTGAAGTGTCTCCCGTTTATTTTGCCGAAGCTCTGGATGTGTGCTTTTTCGAGAAATGCGTTTGTACAGTAAACGAAACGTCCCTCCTGGTCGAACAGTATTATCATGTCGGGGCTGTTTTCGAGAAGAAGCTTCATGTACTTCTCCTGCTTGAACTGCTCGGCGGATCTCAGCCCGCCAAGGTTTGCGGCGAGAGACGCGACAGTCTTGTCCCTCTCGATGGTGTCGTTCAGGCGTCTTACCTGTCTGGCGAGTTTCGTGTTTTCCTTGACAAGTTCTTCCACTTGGGCGCGAAGCAACTCCGCAGATGCCGGGGAGTCCTCTTCGTCGTTTCTAACGGGCTGGTTTAACGTCGTATTTCCCTCCACACTTCTGCAGGCTCATAGCAGCTATAAACGCAGATACGCATAGCTTCATATATCGAATTGTTCTTTTGAATTCTAACTCACTGGCGCTCATAAGGCAAGGTTGCGGCGGAGAATAGAATTGCGGGTACTCCCGGGGCTGTTCTCAGCGCGGAATAACTGGTAAAATATTGTCTGAGTCTGAGTCTGAGGATTCGTTTTATGTGAAAAATGGATTTCCGGAGATCGCGAAGCGAAGAGGGGACAGTGAGGCATGGATACGACCGCGCGCTACCACAAAACAATTTCCATTTCATGGGAGCAGCTCCAGAACGATTGCCGAGCGCTTGCCTGGAAGCTGCTCGACATCCGGAAAGACTGGTCGAAGATAATCGCTATAGCGAGAGGCGGGCTCGTCCCGGCCGCTATCATAGCCAGGGAGCTGAACATAAGGGTCGTAGACACGGTATGTATATCCAGCTACACAATCAGAAACCAGAGCGACAGCCTGAGCATCCTGAAACGCCCGGATCTCGCGAATATGGGGCCGACGTGGCTCATCATAGACGACCTCGTGGACACCGGCAGAACCGCCAGCGTCGTCAGGGATATGTTCCCCGAGATCCACTTCGCGACGGTGTACGCAAAACCTGAAGGGCGCCCGATCGTCGACACTTTCATAACGGAGGTCGGTCAGGACACCTGGATACTATTCCCATGGGATTCGATCCCAACGACTTCGTTTGTCGCGCCCATAGTGGACATGATATGAACGAGCTTTTATACTGATACCCATCCGGAGGATGTACAGTTTCGGATAAAAAAGTGAGGAGGAATTTGAATGAAAAGTGTCAAGGGTTCGCGGACAGAAATCAACCTCATGAAGGCGTTTGCCGGGGAGTCACAGGCCCGCAACAGATACGCGTACTACGCTGGGAAGGCCCGTAAAGAGGGCTTCAAGCAGATCGAGGACGTATTCCAGGAGACGGCCGAACAGGAGAAGGAGCACGCGCAGAGGCTCTTCCGCTTCATGGACGGTGGGGAGATAGAGATCACGGCTGGGTTTCCAGCCGGGCCGGAGCGCGACACGCTCGCGAACCTGAAGGCCGCGGCGGCGGGAGAGCATCACGAGTACTCGATCATGTATCCGGAGTTCGCTGGAGTAGCCGAGCAGGAGGGTTTCCCGGAGATCGCGGTCGCCATGAAGGCCATCGCGATAGCTGAGAAATTTCACGAGGAGCGTTTCCTCGGCCTCGCGAAAAACATCGAGAACGGGACTGTGTTCAAGAAGGACGGCAAGGTGTTCTGGCGTTGCCGCAACTGCGGTTTTGTCGTAGAGGCGGCAGCGGCGCCGGCGTTGTGTCCGGCATGCGCGCATCCGCAGGATTACTTCGAGGTGCGGGCCACTAACTGGTAGAAAATCGTAATAAGACAGAATTGAAAAGGGCGCCTGGCTTTGACGCGCGGCGCCCTTTTCAATGTGGTTTTAGCCTTCACTATTCAGGCCTCTGGCGATAAATCGGTCAAAAGACCTCCGCGAGCGCCTTGCGGCTGATGTCGATCCCTTTTTCGAGATCCTCGATAGGCACGTTGAGGGCCGGGCGGAAGCGGACGGTGTGCGTTCCGCACGGGAGGATCAGCATCCTCTTTTTTGTGCAGGCCGACAGGAATTTCGCCCTGTTGTCCGGCGTGTCGAAGTCGAACGCGCACATGAGGCCTTTTCCGCGGACGTTTTTGATTCTGCCGCTGTAGTCGGCCTGTATCTTCTCGAGACCCTTCATGAGAACCGGGCCGGCGGTTTTCGTTACGTAGTCGAGAATGTTCTCGTCCCTGTATATCTGAAGGTATCTTGTCGATCGAACCATGTCGACGACCGTACCGCCCCATGTGGAGTTTATCCTGCTGCTCACTTTGAAGCAGTTGTTCTTGACCTCGTCGACCCTCGGGCCGGCGACGATGCCGCATATCTGGGACTTCTTGCCGAACGAGAATATGTCGGGTTTAACGTCGTGATGCTGCCACGCCCACATGCGGCCCGTGATGCCCATGCCGCACTGAACCTCGTCGAATATGAGGAGCAGCTCGTTTTCGTCGCATATGCGGCGGAGTTTCTGGAAGAACTCGGTGCGGAAGTGGTTGTCTCCGCCCTCGCCCTGTATCGTCTCGATGATTATGGCGCAGCAGGCGTCCGGATCCGCCTCGATCACGGCCGTTATCTGCTTGACGGCCTGCGCCTCGAGCCACTCTATGACGCTTATGTTATCCTCGATCGGGAATATCGCCTTCGGGTTGATGATCCTCGGCCAGTCGGTGAACTTGGCGAACCTCTGGTACTTGTTGGGGTCGGAGGTGTTCGTCACGGAGAGAGTATAGCCGCCCCGCCCGTGGAACGCCTCGTTGAAGTGGATGATCTTTGTCCCCTTCTCCCCTGAGATAGCCTCGCCCTTTGTCAGCTTGCCGCGCTCTATGAGTTTGTTGACCTTCCAGTCCATGGCGACCTTGAAGGCGTTCTCTACAGCCAGTGTGCCGTAGTCCACGAGGAAGAGGTGGTTGAAGCCGTCCGGGATCGCGACATCGCCGAACGTCTTCACGAACTCGGCCATCTCCTGCGTGTATATGTCGGAGTTCGCCACTTTATTTATGGCCGCTCGGAATATCTGTTCCTTGAACTCGTCGTTAGCGAGCTTCGGGTGGTTCATGCCAAATGGCGCCGACGCGAAAAATGTGTAAAAGTCGAGCCAGTCGTCCCCGGTGTGGGAGTCGATCACATGGCTTCCGCGCGACTTCTCCATGTCGATGACTATGTCATAGCCGTCCCTCAGGATCCATTTTTCGATAACCGGAAAAACTTCCTTTGGCGATACGTCAAACTTTGCTGGCATCGATGCTACCTCCTCGTATTATTTTTTCGTTATGTTCGTGCGTGCGCCGCGGTACAGCGTCAAAACGCGGCTTAACCCTCTGTTGGCCCGTGGGAAGCGTGAGCGATACTATAGCACAATCCTTTTTATAGCACAACGTTTTATTTTACGACTCTCGAGGTATATTCCGTTTATTTTTGTGCTCCGATGCGACGTGCCGCGAGATTTTTCGGCGTTTTGCATATTGATTGCGGTGCAGCGAATTAAAACATGGTAAACTATAAACGTATTGTCATGAAGGAGGCGAATGAGAATTCGGAAACTTTTCTGCGGGCTTATCGGAGTCGTAATGTTTTTGAGCGTTTTGGGCGCGCCGATTATCGTCGCGTCACGCGCGGGAGCTGCGGATGTTTCTCCGCCGCTCGTCGACAGGGAGGCGTCCGAAGAGGCGTTTCTGACCGCGTATGATTTTTTTCTGGAGAACAGGCTCTGGAATTGTCTGGATCATCTCGACGACGCGATAGGCAGGAACACGTATTTCGTTGACGTCTACTACATGAGGAGCCTCGTTATGCGGAGAATTGGAAGATACGCCGATGCCATAGCGGCCATGGCGTCGTATCTCGAGGTCAGGCAGGACGACTACAGGGCAAGGATAATCATGGACGAGATGGAGCGCGAATACGAGCTTCTCCGTCGTACGCAATATTCGGAGCAGTTGCAGAGCGCTCTTTTCTTCGAGCGTTTATCCACGAACTCTTTTTTCGGCATCCCATTGTATGACAAGGTCTCCTTCACAGGCATGAAGGGTCTTGGCAAGATAAGCTCGTCAGGCGGGACGTTTTTTGTGTGCGATACCATGGGCGACGCGGTCTGGGTCTCAAATCGTTCGAGCGGGCCTGGAATAACCCGCGTCGAGGCGGCCGATCCGGTCGTGGTTGCGCCAACTTCGCCGTCCGAGGGTTTTCTGTTCCAAAAAAGCGGCGACGTAAGCAGAATAAAGTTAAACATGAAGGCTGGCAGCGCCTCGATAGAGAACATTGGAAGTTTGAAAATAAACATAGCGGACGCCGCCATGATCGATTCGACACTGCTCGTCGCGGCCGACAGGACGGGGCAGGCGCTTCGTTTCTACTCCATACCGTCTCTCGATGAGGTAGCCGAGTGGCAGCCGGCGGACAGCAGGAACAGACCGAAGCTGTTCGAGCCGGTCGCGGCTGCCGTTCGGGGGCCGTATACCGCGGTGGCCGACAGAGGCAACGCCATGGTGTACGTGCTCGACTCCTATACGCTCGCCATTTTGGACTCGTTCGAGGCGGAGCTTCCGAGAGACGTCGAGTGGGGCGCTCAGGGCGAGCTGTACATCGTCTCCGAGACGGGGTCGCTTTACCGCAGGTATCCGCTTGGGTCTGGCAATATCGAGCCTGAGGTCGTAGCCAAGGGTTTTACAAACTCATGGAGCATGACATGGACGAATGTGGGCCCGGTTATATCCGACATCACAGCAAGGACATGGTGGAGCAGCAGACTGAGCCCGCTCGCTTCCGGGGCGTTTGGGGCTCTCACGCTCCGCAGCCCTCTGATCGAGGAGAGAAGGGATGAGCGGATAGAGAACCTCATCTTCCGGGGCGAGATATCCTCAGTGTTCCAGAGCTTCATACAGGACAAGACGCCGGATACGCAGGTCGTCTGGAGGGGCGATACCCGCCCATCGAAAGTGACTCTCGCGAAAGCTCCGGACGCCGGCCCTATCTTTTATTATTCGCCGAAACCGTCTGAAAACTTCGCGAACGGCGGCGTAAGGCTCGCCGGCTCGTTGTCCGACGTCATGGCGGACATAGCGTCCGCGTCGCGATCCGGCGAAAAAATGCCGAGCGTCATCGTGCTCGATACGAGGATATCAGGCGAGGGCGCGGAGGCCGAGGCGTTTTTCGCCTTCCTCCTCCAGCAGGGCGCGCGTCTCGACCTGTGGGCGCTCAAGCGTCCAGCCGCGCCGCTTTTGGCGCGCATATCGCAGACGACCCTCGGGAACGCTTACTATACCCAAACGCTCGACGAGATTGCCAAAAGCGAAAAATCCGAGTGGGTCATGACGCTTCCTCTTCCGCCGGATACCGCGACTTATGGATATCCCTCCGACGCGACGCTGTCGGTGTTCGCTACGGTCGACGTGATTCAATTCACAGACTGGATGCCGGTATGGCCGTCCGTGATAACGAGGGAGCGTGCGCCACGCGCGAACAATTAATTTAAGGAGATGGTGATTTAGATGGACGCGCTCGTGGAACGCGCGCTATTGGGAGACCCGAGGTCTGTTGCGCGGCTGATAAGCCTGGTCGAGAGAGAGGACTCCGCCTCTGCGGATCTGATGAGACTGATTTATCCCCGCACTGGCGCGGCGCATACGATAGGGATAACAGGAAGCCCGGGCACCGGCAAGAGCACACTTGCCGCCCGCCTGATAGCCTCGTTCAGGGAGGCCGGGTTGAAGGTCGGGGTTATAGCGGTCGACCCGTCGAGCCCCTACACAGGCGGCGCTATCCTTGGGGACAGATTGAGGATGCAGGATCACGCGCTCGACGCCGGTGTCTTCATCCGGAGCATGGGCTCGCGCGGAAACCTCGGCGGGCTGAGCGGCGCGACACGCGAGGCCGCGCACGTCCTCGACGCGTGCGGGTATGACATAGTGATCGTCGAGACAGTCGGCGTAGGTCAGTCCGAGATAGACGTGGTAAAGGTTTGCGACACGGTGTGTCTCATACTCGTCCCGGGGCTTGGCGACGACGTTCAGATAATGAAGGCTGGCGTCATGGAGGTTGCCGACATATTTGTCGTGAACAAGTCGGATCGCGACGGCGCCGGGAAAGTCGCGGCCGACGTGAAGGTGATGCTCGACCTGATACCGGAGAGAGAGTGGAGACCGCCGGTCTCCCTGGCCTCGGCGAGGCTCGGGGAGGGGCTGGAGGAAATAATTAAAAACACCGAGGCGCACAAGGCCTACCTGACGAGCACCGACGAGGGAAGATCGCGCCGGATGGCCAAAATAGGGAACCAGGTAGAGGAGATCGTGAAGCGCGAAATCCTGAGACGCGTGGAGGACGAGTGGAAGAATGAGCGCAGCGGCGGCGCCCTGGAGGATATTGAAAAAAGGAAGACCGACCCATACGCCGTAGCTGAGGCACTGCTGAATAAGATCATAAAATAAGGGCGAGGGGGCCTGAGCTTCCCTGAAGTCCGCGGGAGGTCAATGATAAACTATGAAAGTGGCGATAGGCGCGGATCACGCTGGTTTTTCCCTGAAGGAGAACCTGAGGGAGTTCGTCCGGGAAATGGGGCAAGACGTGACGGATGTAGGAGCGTTCTCTGGAGAAAAGTCATCCGATTATCCGGACTGGAGCTGGAAAGTTGCGGATTGCGTGGCTTCGGGAAGAGCGGACAGGGGCATATTGATCTGCTCGACGGGGATAGGAATGAGCATATCCGCCAACAAAGTTCCGGGCGTATACGCCGCCCTGTGCACGAGCGAACTCGTGGCGCGCCTCTCGAGGCAGCACAACGGCTCGAACGTGCTTGTGCTCGGGGGCAGCGTTACGGGCCCGGCGATGGCTAGGGCCATAACCTCGGTCTGGTTGGCTACGGAGGCGGAGGACGGCAGGCATCTCAACCGAAGACGGAAGATCGCGGAGCGCGAGGCGCCCGGAGACGCGGCCGGCTCGAAGGGCCGCGTCGTCGTGACAGATCATCCTCTCATACAGCACAAACTCAGCATCGTGAGGGACAAAAACACGTCCGTGAAGGAATTCAGGGAGCTCGTGCAGGAGATAGCCGGGCTCATGGCGTACGAGATATCCCGCAATCTCCCGCTAGAGGAGATAGAGGTAGAAACGCCCATCTGTCTTACAAAGGCCCAATCCCTCTCTGGGAAAAAATTGGCTGTCGTCCCGGTTCTGAGGGCGGGTCTCGGCATGGTCGAGGGTATGCTCCGTCTCATCCCGAACGCGAAGGTAGGACACATCGGGCTATACAGGGATCCTGAGACCCTCCAGCCCGTGGATTATTACTGCAAGCTGCCGAACGACATCGGCGACAGGGACATATTTATCGTCGACCCGATGCTCGCCACAGGCGGCTCGGCATCGGCATCCATAGCGCACGTAAAAAAACACGGCGGCAGGAGGATTTCATTAGTCTCCCTCATAGCCGCCCCAGAGGGGGTCGCGCGAGTCACGGCGGATCACCCGGAGGTCGCTATTTTCATAGCCGCGCTCGACGAGTGTCTGAACGAGCACGGATACATAGTCCCCGGGCTCGGCGACGCCGGAGACAGGCTATTTGGCACGAGATAGGGCTGGCTGAAGCGGGATGGCGCTCTTCTCGGCGATTTTGAATTTTTTGTGGGGCATAACGGCGACGCCGGTCTCGATGAGACTCTCGAAGACGTTTCGCCTGATGGACGTGCCCGGCGGGAGAAAACGACACAGCGCTGTGACGCCTAGGGGCGCCGGTATAGTGCTCTGGACAGGTTACCTCCTCTGGGCGCTCGTGAACCCGAACCCAGGCGTCGAGGTGCCTTACGTGGCGACCGGGGCCACGCTCGTTTTTTTGATAGGCTACATGGACGACATGCACCCGCTCCCGCCGTTAAAGCGTCTCACGGTCCACATAGCGGCGGCGGCATGGGTGATAATGCCTCTCTCTGTCCCTATTTACCAGAAGGCTCTCCTCACTTTGTGGGTCGCGGGCTGTACGAACGCGTACAATTTTGTCGACGGCATGGATGGTCTCGCTCTTTCCTTGGCGTTCGCCACCTCGTACCTAGCCTATATGGGCGGCAACCCTTACACATGGCTGCCGTTCTGCGGGCTCGTAGCCGGCGTGCTTCTCTGGAATTTCCCTTACGCAAGGACATTCCTCGGAGACGGGGGAGCGACGCTTCTCGGGTACGTCTGCTCGTCTCACCTCGCCTGGGATCTGTTCCCGCGTTTTTTCAGGATGAACCCTCTCGTGATGGCGCTCGTCCTGCTGCTCATAGGCGGCGCGCCCGTGATGGACACGCTGTTCGCCATGGTTCGCAGGACGTTGAGCGGGAAATCGCCGTTTCACCCCGACAGGGGGCACGCGCACCATATACTTCTCGATTTCAGGCTGAGCACATGGCAGGTTCTTTCATTGCTCGTGCTTGCCCATGGGCTTCTAGTGAGCGCGGGCTATCGCCTGTTGGCGGCTCTGAACTGATGAGCCGGAGGGCGCCAAATTGCCGGTGAAAAAAATCGACGTCGTTCTGGGAACGAGGCCAGAGGCGATAAAAATGTCCCCAGTCGTGCTAGAGCTGCGGCATAGGGAGAACTTCAAAGTCCGCGTCATCGCGACGGGACAGCACACGGACATGCTGGCTCAGGCGCTCGCTTACTTCTCGCTCGAGGCGGACGTCAACCTCGGGATAATGAAAAGCCGTCAGTCGCTCGACTACGTGACGTCGTCCGTCCTGTTGGGCGTGGGCGATGTTTTTGACGCGGATGTCCCCGACGCCGTGCTCGTTCACGGCGACACGACCACCACGTTCGCCGCGTCTTTAGCCGCGTTCTACAGGCGCATACCACTCGGTCACGTCGAGGCTGGGCTCAGGAGCTTCGACATGGGCCGCCCATTTCCCGAGGAGATGAACAGGGTGATGACGGACAGGATAGCGACATGGTGGTTCGCCCCGACGGAGCTTGCGAAGAGCAACCTTTTGAGGGAGGGCGCGGCCGGCGAGAGGATATACGTCACAGGCAACACTGTGGTGGACGCTCTCCGGGCGGCGGCCGAGCGGGCGAGAAAACCGTCAGGCCCCCTGGCCTCACTCGGAGGGGCGCCATTTTTACTCCTGACGGCGCACAGGCGCGAGTCGTGGGGGACGCCCCTCGAGAGTATCTGCAAGGCCCTTTTGGCGATATTGGAGCTTCACCCCGATTTCAGGGCGATAGTGCCGATGCACAGGAACCCGGCGGTTCGCGACGTCATGACCGACATCCTCGGCGAAGACGGGAGGATCATCCTGTGCGAACCGCTCGACTACCCCGACTTCGTCTGGGCGATGGATAACTGTTCGCTGATACTGAGCGACAGCGGCGGCGTTCAGGAGGAGGCGACGTCCTTGAGGAAGCCAGCGCTCGTACTGCGGGACGTGACAGAGCGTCCCGAGGCCGTAGAGAATGGAAGCTGTATCCTCGTCGGAACGGACGGCGAGCGCATAATCGCGGCGGCCGAGTCCCTGCTCTCCGACCCGGAGGCCCGCGAAAAATTGCTGGAGCGCTGCCGTGAGAACCCGTTCGGCGACGGGCTCGCGTCCGTCCGGATCGCAGACGCGCTTTACGTTTGATTTATTAGTTGGGGAAGCGCCGGTCAATCGCCCTGGCGGACATTTCTGAACTTTATGAGTTATCATTGGTTTTGCTGGTTTTTACCAGGACTGGAGTTGACTATG
This sequence comes from Synergistaceae bacterium, assembly GCA_031289775.1. GTDB lineage: Bacteria > Synergistota > Synergistia > Synergistales > Synergistaceae > JAITOY01. The sequence goes on along the minus strand of JAITOY010000072.1, from coordinate 24,933 downwards.
ATTGATGAGCGATAGGATGTTGATCAGGGGGGGCAAGCCGCTCTCGGGCAGTGTAAAGGCTCAGGGCGCCAAAAACGCGGCGCTCCCCGTGATGGCCGCCTCGCTGCTCCTCAAGGGGCGGAGGCTTACGCTCGAACGCGTGCCCGACCTTCAGGACATACATACGATGGCTAACCTGCTGAGGCATCTCGGCGCCGAAATCGAGTTCTCCCGCGGCAGGATGACGATAGACGTCCCTGATGATCTCAAGTGGGAGACTCCCTCCGACCTGGTCAGGCGCATGAGAGCCTCGTCGCTCGTGCTGGGCCCTCTTGTCGCCAGGTGCGGCAGGGCAATACTGCCTCTTCCGGGCGGCTGCGCGATAGGAAGCAGACCGATAGATTTTCACCTGAAGGCGTTGGCCCGAATGGGCGCGGAGATAGACCTCGAACAGGGTTCCGTCCACGCCAGAACGGACGGTCTCTCGGCCGCGAAGATTTACTTCGACTTCCCGTCCGTAGGGGCGACGGAGAACATCCTGATGACGGCCGCGCTGACCCCGGGGGAGACCACGATAGAAAACGCGGCGCGCGAGCCCGAGATAGTGAATCTGGCCTGCGCGCTTCGCGCCATGGGCGCGTCGATAAAGGGCGAGGGCACTGAGACGATAGAAGTCGAGGGGGTGGGAGACCTCGGCGCCGCTGAGGTCACGATAATTCCTGACCGGATCGAGGCGAGCACGTACCTTTTGGCTGGCGTGATCACGCGCGGCGAAGTCACGATAGACGCGGTCATCCCGGAGCACCTGGAGGCGCTTACCTCCAAGCTGGGCAAGGCCGGGGCGCCGGTGGACGTCTCTCGTGACTCCGTCTCGGTCAAGTGTCGCGGTCTCAGCTGGAGCGGCGTCACGATAAAGACGCTTCCATACCCGGGTTTTCCGACGGACATGCAGCCGCAGATAATGGCGGCGCTCTGTTTGGCCGAGGGGACGAGCGTCATTCACGAGAGCGTGTTCGACTCGCGGTACATGCACGTTGGGGACTTTAAGAGGATGGGGTGCAAGATAGACATTCAGGGCAACACGGTTGTGATAACCGGAGTCTCGCAGATCGCCGGCGCGGAGGTTCACGCCTCCGACCTGAGGGCGGGAGCGGCGCTGATCCTGCTCGGGCTCGCCGCGGAGGGCGAGACGATCGTCTGCTCGCTGAAGCACGTATGGCGTGGTTATGAGAATCTGATGGAGAAGCTGACATCCCTCGGCGCGGATATAGAGCTGCTGCCGGACACCCTGGACGAAGCCGGATTGTCCGGATGATCAACCCGGCGTTCGAGTCGATAACGGTATACGCCTTTATAGGTGCGGCCGGAACGGGCAAGAGCCAGCGCGCGCAGTTCGTGGCCGACTACCTCGACGCCGACTATATCATAGACGACGGGCTTGTGATTCGAAGAACGGAGATAGTGGTTGGGAAAAGCGCCAAGACTGAGCGCAACCAGATACGCGCGATACGCAGGGCGATGTTCGAGTACGACGACCACAGACAGTCCGTAACCGACTTCTTCAGAAGGGCGGCGCCTTGCTCCGTCATGATAATAGCGACGTCGGAGGGCATGGCCGAGCGTATAATAAAAAAACTGGAACTGCCTCTGCCAGTCCGGGTCGTCCATATAGAGGAGGTCGCGACGCCGGAGGAGATATCCCGCGCGCGCAAGGAGAGATCCGCGAAAGGGCAGCACGTCATACCGGTGTCACACGTCCTCGTGCGCAAGAACTTCGCGGGAAAGATGGTAGGTCGCCTTCGCGTCCTGTGGAGGACAAAAGCCCCTTACGAGGGGGAGAAGACGATAGTGCGCCCCCCGTTCAGCTTTTACGGGGACGTCCACATCGAGCCGGACGCGATAGAGCAGCTCTGCGCCCATGTGGCTTCGAGGATAGGGCAGGTTCCCCGCGTTGTGGCGACGCGCGTGTTCTCCAGCGACGAACAGTCGCTGAGCATTGAAATTGACATAAAGGCGGCGCCCGGTTCAAAGAGTATAATAACCGTGGCCGAGCTCGTTCGCCAGAGAGTGGCGAGGAGTGTGCGCTACTTCACAGGGCTCGACGTGTACTATATAAACGTGAACGTCGTAGGAGTAGAATTTTGACGATGGAAAATATTTCGCCGGACAACTTCAACAAGGACGGTCTGTTATTCTCGCTTCCCCCCGAGGACAGAGACGCAGCGAGGGATGTTCTATGGGATGAGTGCGTGAGAAGGGCGTTTTCGTGCGAGGCGTGCGGCCTCTCCCGAACGAGAAAGTCCGTCGTGTTTGGGGATGGCAGCGAGCATACGGAGCTTTTGTTCATAGGCGAAGGTCCAGGCGCCGACGAGGACGAACAGGGCCGCCCATTCGTAGGGAAGGCGGGCCAGCTGCTGACGCAGATACTCACGGCGGCCGGCATCGACAGAGAGGATGTGTACATAACGAACGTCGTAAAATGCCGTCCCCCGGACAACAGGCTTCCCCAGCCGGACGAGATGACGGCCTGCGACCTCTTTCTTCAGGCCCAGATACAGCTTCTCAGCCCATCGATAATCGTCCTCCTCGGTTCGACTCCTACAAAGTGGCTGCTGAAAACAACGGAGGGGATAACGAAGCTGCGCGGCCGCTGGTACAACTGGCGGGGGACGTCCGTTATGCCGATGTTTCACCCAAGCTACCTTCTGCGATTTCCGGACGGGAAAAAGCCCGGCAGCCCGAAGCGCCTGACATGGCAGGACATTCAGGAGGTAAAACGGCAGTGGGACAGCCTCAAAACCGCTGGCGCGGGCGGAGACTCCGTTGGTTGACCAGGACGGTCAGAAAAAACTCCCGGGTCACGTCGGCATTGTCATGGACGGGAACGGGCGGTGGGCGAAAAAACGTTTCCTCCCGAGGGTGATTGGGCACCAGGCCGGGATGAAGGCGTTGGAGCGTATAATTGACAGCGCGAAGGAAATAGGGATACGTTATCTTTCCGTTTACGCTTTCTCCACAGAGAACTGGAAGCGGCCTAAGAGCGAGGTACAGGGCCTCATGGGACTTTTCAGGTACTATCTGAAGGGCAAGATGGATCAGATGCACAAGCGCAACGCTCGCGTACGTTTCGCCGGGAGGATGGACGTTTTTCCCGCCGACATACTGGAAATTGTCGCCTCGGCCGAGGAGAAAACGCGCGGCAACGACGGGATAGACGTGATATTCTGTACGAACTACGGAGGCAGGCAGGAGATACTCGATGCTGTGTCGCGTCTGATAGAGTCCGGCCACGAGGGGCCTGTCACGGAGGAACTGCTGAGAAGCCGCATGTACCTCCCAGACGTCCCGGATCCCGACTTGCTCATACGCACCGGCGGGGAGCTCCGAATGAGCAATTTCTGGCTGTGGGAGGGCGCGTACAGCGAGTATTATTTTTCGGACGTATACTGGCCCGATTTTGACAGATCCGAACTTGAGAGAGCTCTGGCGAGCTACGCTGGGAGGGAACGTCGATATGGCGCTGCATAAACCGCCGCCCGGAATCAGAGCGAGACAGCCTGGCGCGCCGCTGGTCGCAGGCGACATGATAAAGAGAATAGGGGGCGGCGCTCTCGTCGGGCTTTTGATTTTGGGGGGCGTCTTATACGGGGATTGGCTGTGGGACGTGATAGCGTCGCTTATCGCGCTTGGGTCGCTTTGGGAGCTATACCAGCTGCTCATCTCCAAATACAGGCTCTCGCGGGGATGGGGGCTGACCGGCGGTGTTCTGATGCTCGTGACGGTATCGATGGGCTACAGCTTTGCCCTCGTGCTCTCCATACTTCCCCTAGTCGCTTTCCTCGTGCTGTTCACGGAGGTCGTCCGCAGGGAAAGCCTCGGACAGAGTTACGCGATATGGAACGTCGGAGGTACGCTCTCCGGCCTGATATATATAGTACTGCCCTGGAGCTTTTTGATACTCATACGCTCTCAGACGTCTGGGCTGATGCTGCTGCTCACGTTATTCCTGTGCACATGGAGCTGCGATATCGCGGCGTTTGTGGCCGGGTCGCTCTTCGGTCAGTCTCCGCTCTGCGACAGGGTGAGCCCGAAGAAGAGCTGGGAGGGTTTTCTGGCCGGAGTAGCCGCCAGCTCGCTCTGCGGCGCGTCCGTAGCGTATTTTTTCGACTTCGCCCCTATCCCATTGTTGCTGCTGGGGCTGCTCTGCGGCATTGCCGGCCAGATCGGCGACCTTTGCGAGTCCGTGCTGAAGCGCGAGGCCAAAGTGAAGGACTCTGGCAAGGTCATCCCAGGCCACGGCGGTTTTCTCGACCGTTTCGACAGCATATTGATAAACGCCACTCTGGCGTTTTTCATCATAGAGGTCATCGGATGGTCGTGAGGATTGCGGTTTTAGGCGCCACAGGCAGCGTAGGGAGCGCGCTGCTCGATATATGCGCGCGATATCCCGACCGATTCGACGTCGTAGCTGTCGCCGCGGGATCAAACGCGGACGGGCTGCTCAATATAGCGAAACGTTTCAGGGCGAGATACGCGTCGCTCGCCGATTTCTCCTCCTCCGCCGCCGAGCGCTTCAGAGCGTCCGGCGTTACGTTGCTGAGCGGGAAAGAGGGCCTCGTCGGCATAGCGTCGCTGCCGGAGGTCGACCACGTGTCGTTCGCCTCGTCCGGCACGGACGCGATTCCCGCGTTGCAGCGCGCTCTCGCTCTCGGCAAGGATGTCTCGCTCGCGAACAAGGAGAGCATAGTCGCCTCAGGGCCGTGGGTGATGCCGCTCGTAAAACGGCCGGATCAGCTCCGCCCGGTGGACAGTGAGCACAGCGCCATCTGGCAGTGTCTGCGCGACGAGCCGCACGGCTCGGTTCGGAAAATTTTCCTGACGGCATCTGGAGGCCCATTCCGCGATTGGACGACGGAGCGCATGAGCGGCGTCCGGCCGGAGGACGCCCTGAAACACCCGGTCTGGGCCATGGGCGCAAAAATCACGATAGACTCCGCCACTCTTATGAACAAAGGCATCGAGTGCATAGAGGCCATGCAGTTGTTTTCGCTGCCGCCCAGCGCGGTCGGCGCATTGATCCACCCCGCCGCTCTCGTTCACGGCATCGTGGAGTTCTCGGACTTGACCATGAAAATGCTGTTTTCGCGCCCCGATATGAGGCTTCCTGCCGCCGCCGCGCTTGCGTGGCCCGAGAGGCTTCCCATATCCGGCGTCCCGGAAATGGAGCTTCCCCGGCCTGATGGATGGGCGCTCGAATTTTTCGAGCCGGACGAGGCCAGATTCCCCTGCTTTGCCATAGCGATCGAGGCCGGCAGGAGGGGAGGCGCCTACCCGCCGCTCCTCATAGGGGCCGACGAGTTTGCGGTCGGCGCTTTTCTGGATGGGCGTATTCCTTTTTTGTCGATTTCGCATATAATAGAAAAAACGCTGGAGAGTTATTCCGGCCCGTCGCCAACCACAGTCGAGGACTCCATACGCCTCATATCTGAGGGGCGCGAGAGGGCTTGGCAAATTTTTTCGGCTATGGAGGGAAAAAAATGATAGTCAGCCTGCTGGCTTTTCTGGTTGTAATTGGCGTGTGTGTGGTGATTCACGAGGGCGGGCACTTTCTGGCCGCTGTGTGGCGCAACGTTCAGGTTCACGAGTTCGCGTTCGGAATGGGGCCGAGGCTTTTTTCGATGAAAAAAAGGGGCGTACTCTGGTCAATACGCGCCTTCCCCATAGGCGGATTCGTCAGAATGGAGGGGGATGAGGCCGACCCGCTCCCTGAGGACGATCCCGACCCGACGAGATCCTTTCCGATCAGGCGCGCTTGGGAGCGCTTTGTCATAATCGCCGGCGGCGCGTTTTTCAACATAGCGCTCGCCTGGCTGCTCACGTCCGTCCTCCTCGCCTGCTACGGCGCGACCGACCTCGATACTCCCGTGGTGGGCGATCTTATCGACGGGTATCCGGCCAAGACCATGGGCGCTATGCCGGGCGACAGGGTACTCTCCATAAACGGCAATGAAATAACCGAGTGGAAGGAGATACGCTCCACGCTCCAGTCGGTCGCGACCGACGATGTGACCATCGTCGTGGAGCGCGACGGGGTGGAAGTCGCGCTGCGCGGCGATGTGCCGTACAGCGAAGAGGCTTCGGCGAGGCTCTGGGGCGTCCAGCCCGGCCGTGTAATATATCCGCCATTGCAGGCTTTTTCCAACGGTCTCGCGCGTTGCTGGGGCGCGAGCGTCCAGATCCTCACGTCTTTAAAGAAGATGATAACCGGCGAGCTTCAGGCCGAGGTAACCGGCCCGGTTGGCATAGCCCAGATGGCTGGCACTTACGCCAGGGAGGGTTTCTGGTCGTTCATATTCTTCCTCGCCGTGATAAACCTGAACCTCGGGTTGTTGAACCTGCTCCCCTTTCCCGCGCTCGACGGAGGGAGGCTTGTCTTCGTGCTCGGCGAGATGATTTTCAGGCGCAAGTTCCCGGAGGCATGGGAGAACCGCATCCACATAGTGGGGTTGGTTATGCTTCTCGTCCTGATAGCCTTCGTCACGTGGAAGGACATATCGAGGCTGATGGGCTGACGCCATGAGACAAACGCCGATAAAGCTCCGCTCGGTCTCGGCAGTCGTTTTTCTTTTTCTTGCGCTGATCGTGTGGTCGGCGCCGGCGTTTGCGTTGTCGGCGGAGGAGTTTTACAAAAACGCGAAAACAGTGCAGGGCATCCATCCGTTTGCTGTGACGTGCCAGAGCGCTCACGAGACCGGCTTCTGGACGTCATACCTCTGGAAAAACGCCATGAACGGCGCAGGCATAAAGGCCGACAAGACTTGGATCCGTTCGGGCCGCCCCTCCATCAAAAAACGGTCTCCCGAGGTCGTGAAGGGGAAGACGATCTATAGGGAGTCCTATTTTCGCGTCTACTCGTCTCTGCCGGAGTTCCTCGCGGACTACAAGGCGAAGGTAACGCGCGACTATCCTCTCGCCGTGAAAAATTCTGACACGATGTGGGGTTACTTCTCGTCTTTGCAGAAGGGCAGGCTGGGCTCATGGGCCACGACCCAGAAGTACTTCGAGTACATGGCGGACAAAGCCGTGCGCCTCGCGCCGAAGCTGCTCGGAGTAGAGTGGAGGAAGCAGCTCCTGAAGGAGTACAGCAACGCGCGCGCGAAAGGCCTTCTGTCGCCAAAGGAGATACAGATAGTCGAGAAAAAACTGGCCTCCGTCGGCATCTCGCCGACGAAACCAACAAAATAACAGGGCTCGGTTCAGAGTCGCCGCGGTCAAATACGCGCTTCGCGTTTTATGGGCTGTAAAACCCCGCAGCATCGATCGTCTCTTATTCTAATTCCAAAATTTCATTCAATTGCCCTTATCCGGAGATCACGATCCGGAGAAGACCCAGGGAAGCAGCGAGCAGTGACATGTGTTTTACCGGTTGACAGATTGTGAAAAAGTTTATATATTAGTCCCTGTTGTTATTACTAACTGCTAATAGGAGACGGTGCTATTGCGATCGGAGCTAAAGCAGATTCGCCACAAGCAACTTCGCAACCTGCTTGATTCGGATCCGCTCATGTCTGACAGTGAACTCGCCAGGGAGCTTGGCGTCAGCGTGGGCACGATTCGTCTGGATCGCGGGCTTTTGAACGTGCCGGAGCTGCGTGAGCGGGCTCGCCAGATGGCGGAAAACGCGTCGAGCCGGCTCACGTCCATGAAGCAGGACGAGGTTGTGGGCGAGATCATTGAGCTCGAGCCGAACAGGCTCGCGCTTTCGGTGCTCTCCACAAATCGCGAGTACGCGTTCAGGCACACCGACCTCGTCGCCGATCACTATATTTACGCCCAGGCCGCTTCGCTCGCCATAGCCGTGGTAAAGGAAGAGCTTGTGATAGTGGGCGCGGCGCGAGTGCAGTTCAACAGGCCGGCGCGCGTCGGCAACAGGTTGATGGCGTGCGCGAAGGTAGGCATTCACAAGGAAAATAAATATGTCGTGAGCGTTCATACCCGCATCGGGAACAGCGAGATTTTCGCGGCCCGTTTCGTCGTGGAAGTCCTGTCGGACTTGGGCGGCGGGCTGGTCATCCCGGCGGCGGCGGACGCCGAACGGGAGGTTTAGATATAATGCTTTTTGCCTTGGACGCCATGGGCGGGGATTTCGCGCCTGCGGAGCCATGCAAGGGGGCGATTCTCGCCTGCCGTGACGAGCCGGAACTCTCCGTAGCCCTTGTAGGGATAAAGGATCAGATCGAGCCGCACCTCGAGGGCGTCGATAACAGTATACGCTCGCGTTTAGAGATCGTGCCGGCGACCGAGGTTATCGGAATGGGCGACAACCCCAGCTCATCGATCAGGACAAAAAAAAATTCCAGCATGAGGATCATGATGGAGATGGTTCGCTCCAAAGAGGCCATCGGCTGTATTTCAGCCGGGAACACGGGCGCGATCGTCGCGGGCGGGGTGCTCATAGTTGGGCGAATAGGCGGGATAGACCGCCCAGGGCTCGCTGTTCCCATACCGGCGCTGAACCGCACCACGCTCCTCCTGGACGTCGGCGCGACCGTGAGGTGCAAGGCCGTGAACCTGTACCAGTTCGCCCACATGGGCGCTGTGTACATGAGCCTGTTCTCCGGCATAAATGAGCCTAGCGTCGGTCTGCTCTCGAATGGGCGCGAGGACATAAAGGGCGACGAAGTCATATCGGAGGCGCGCGATATGCTGAGCGGCGCGAAGCTGGATTTCAGGGGTTACGTCGAGGGCAAGGACGTGACGCTTGGAAGTACAGATGTCGTAGTCTGCGATGGATTTACCGGGAACGCCCTGATAAAGTTCGGCGAGGGGATAGGCGAGATAGTGAAGTCCGTCGCCCGGGACGAGATAGAGAGCCGCATCCTCTCTAAGATTGGAGCGGCGCTTCTCATGCCGGCGCTGAAAAAAATATGGGCAAAATTCGAGCACGAGCAGCGCGGCGGCTCGCCTCTGCTGGGTGTGGACGGCATAGTGGTCAAGGCGCACGGGAACTCGCGCGACAAGGCCATAGCCGGTGCGCTGAAAATTGCGCTCGGTTTCGCGCGGCTCGGGGGCACCGAGCTGATAAAGAGGAGTTTTGAGCTGTAGGCGGCGTTTAGGGAAGCGCTGATTAAACCGCTCAAACGGGGTTTCTCCGTTTGGGAACGCGGAGGCCGTCCGTTTTTTTAAATCGTTACCCTTCAGGCCTCTCGACGATAAATCACGCTTTCCGTAAAACGCCGTTTTCTCGGCTTTTCGTTCAGGAGGTATAAAATGGCGCTCATACAGGGAAGGCCGGTAGGGATCCTCGGAACCGGGATAAAACTGCCCGAGAGGGTAATGACGAACAAGGATTTCGAGAAAATTGTCGATACGAGCGACGAATGGATTGTGGAGAGGAGCGGCATTCGCGAGCGCCGCATCGTCTCCGGGGTCGAGACGAACGCTTGTTTGGCCGCGGCGGCGTCGAAGGACGCGATGACGGACGCTGGCGTAACTCCAGATGAGATAGATATGGTCATGGTGGGGACAAACTCCCCCGACACGCTTTTTCCGGGAGTCGGGCCAGTCGTCCAGGATATGATCGGCGCGAGGCGCGCCGGGGGGATGGACATTCAGGCCGGTTGTCCTGGCGCGCTCTACGCCATGGCCGCTGCCGCCGGCGGCATAGCCTCCGGCATATGGGAGAAGGTCGTCGTAGCTGGGTCGGAGGCGCTCAGCCGGCTCGTCGACCAGACGGACCGCAACACGTGTGTGCTGTTCGGCGACGGCGCTGGCGCATGTGTGCTTGGCCCCTGGAGGGAGGGAACCTTGAGGATCACGCACGCCGACATGAAGGCCGACGGCTCGAAGGCAGACTTCATAACGCTGCCGGCAGGCATGGCCGCCGAACCCGCGACCGAGGAGACGGTAAGAAACAGAAGGCACTTTGTAAAGATGCAGGGGCGAGAGCTGTTCAAGTTCGTCAGCAAGTTCTTCCCGGACTATCTTGATAATTTTTGTGGAAGTTGTGGTATAACTTCAGATGAGGCGGATCTGTGGATTTTTCATCAGGCGAATATCCGAATTATCGAAAACGTATGTCGGAAGATGGGTGTGCCAATGGACAAGGTCGTAGTCAACCTCGACAGATACGGCAACACATCGGCGGCGTCCATTTTAATAGCGCTGCACGAAGCGAGGGCGGACGGAAGGATCCATGCGGGGCAGAGAGTCCTGATATCGAGTTTCGGCGCGGGGATGACATTTGGCGCCGTGTTAACAGAGTCATGAGTCGATTCGAACCGAGGTGTTCCGATGTTTAGCTCCAACCGAGTCACGAGTTTATTGAAGGTGAAATACCCCGTTATTCAGGGGGCCATGGCATGGGTGGCGGACGCCGATCTCGCCGCCTCTGTGAGCAACGCCGGCGGGCTCGGCATCATAGCCGCCGGCAACATGCCGCGCGAGATGCTCGATGCGGAGCTGGTGAAGATCAGACGCCTGACGGACAAGCCGTTCGGACTGAACATCATGCTTCTGTCGCCAACGTGGCAGGATGCCCTCGAACTGGCCGAGCTCCATAAGGTTCCGGTGGCGACGACTGGCGCGGGAATGCCGGGCAAGGTCATTGAAAGACTCTCCCCGCTCGGGATAACCGTCATCCCGGTTATCTCCTCCGTCGCCCTCGCCGAGCGCGTGACGAAACAGGGGGCCGCGGCCGTGGTGGCCGAGGGCATGGAGGCCGGCGGCCATATCGGCGAAATCACGACTATGGCCCTCACGGCGCAGGTATCGCGGGCGATAGATATCCCTGTCATCACAGCCGGCGGAGTCGCCGACGGGCGGGGGATGCTGGCCGCTTTCGCGCTTGGCGCGGAGGGCGTCCAGATAGGCACCCGTTTTGTCTGCGCGGCGGAGTCAAACGCGCACGTAAATTTCAAGAACAAAATAATAGCCGCAAACGACCGCAGCACGGTGATTACAGGCCGCGCGCTCGGGCACCCTGTGCGATCTATCAAAAATAAATTCACGCAGGCGTTTTCGGAGATGGAGGCCGGCGGCCCCACGCTCGAAGATCTGGACAAGTTCGGCTCGGGCAAACTGCGGGCCGCCGTCGTCGACGGCGCCGTCGAAAACGGCTCCGTGATGTCCGGACAGATCGCCGGGCTCGTGACCAAAATCCAACCCTCCAGGGAGATAATCGAAGAGATCGTGGAGGAAGCTCGTTCGCTCGCGAGGTCAATAGCGGCGAGATTTGATTAAGGTGGTGTTTTTCTGATATGTCATACGCGATAGTTTTCCCCGGCCAGGGAGCTCAGGAGGTCGGGATGGGAAAGGATTTTTACGAAGGTTATGACGTCGCCCGGAAAGTTTTCGACGAGGCTGACGAGGCGCTAGGGTTTTCGCTCTCAAAGGTAATGTTCGAAGGGCCGGAGGACGAGCTCGTGAAGACCGCCATAACCCAGCCGGCCATACTTGCGGCGAGCATAGCGGTGGCTAAGGCAGTCGAGTTCGAGCTCCAAAAATCCGGAAAAAACCTCGAACCGGCCTTCTACGCGGGGCACAGCCTCGGCGAGTACACCGCGCTCGCCGCGTCCGGCGTTATTTCGCTCGACGACGCGCTGAGACTCGTACACAAGCGCGGCGAGCTGATGCAGAACGCCGTGCCGCTCGGACAGGGCGCGATGTCCGCCATACTTGGCCTCGACTTGGCTCTTATAGACGAGATATGCAAAGAGGCGGGCGGAGTGTGCAGCGCCGCGAACGTAAACGCCCCCGTACAGATAGTGATATCCGGCGAGGCGAACTCCGTCTCGCGCGCTGGCGACATCGCGAGGGCGAGAGGAGCGACGAGGGTCATCCCCCTCAAGGTGAGCGCGCCGTTCCACTGCGAGCTCATGAGGCCGGTGGCCGATCAGCTCAGGGAGGAATTTTCGCATGTGAAGTGGAGCGCCCCCCATGTCCCTATAGTGGCGAACGTGGACTCATCGACATTGAAATCTGTCGAGGCCATTCAGAACGCGCTTTACAGGCAGACGTACTCGCCTGTCATGTGGGAGGACGGCGCCAGGGCTATGGAGAGCGCCGGGGTCGATCTGTTTCTGGAGTTGGGCCCGGGGAACGTCCTCACTGGTCTGATAAAGAGGATATGCAAGGGCAAAAAGACGGTCGCGCTCAACAAGGCGGCTGACATGGCCAAGGCGATTGAAGCGCTCGGAACCGCCGGGGGCGCCGTGTCGTGAGCGAGGGCAGGGTCGCGCTCATAACGGGGGCGAGCCGCGGTATAGGCCGCGCGATCGCCGTCGAGCTGGGCTCGAAGGGCTGCAGGGTCGCGATAAACTACCAGAATAGCGAGGCGGCCGCCGAGGAGACGCGTCGCGCGATACAGGCCTCCGGCGGAGAGGCTATCGTGGTCAGGGCCGACGTCTCCGACTCAGGCGAGGTCAAAAAACTGTTCGAAACGGTGAATAAAGAACTTGGCCCTGTGGAAATACTGGTGAACAACGCTGGCATAACGAGGGATAATATACTCATGCGCATGACGGACGAGGAGTGGGACGTCGTTCTCAGGACGAACCTCAACTCGGTCTACTACTGCGCGAGGGCTGCCATACGCTCCATGCTGAAAGCCAGGTTTGGCAGGATAGTTGCCGTGAGCTCGGTCTCCGGACTTGTCGGTAACGCGGGCCAGGTCAACTACGCCGCCGCGAAAGCCGGAATCCTCGGCATAGTGAAGAGCATAGCGAGAGAGGCAGGGTCGCGCGGGGTGACGGCGAACGTCATAGCGCCAGGTTATGTCGAGACGGACATGACGGCCGCCCTCGCCGAGGCGGCCAAAACCGCGATTCTCGCGCGGATACCGGCCGGAAGATACGGCGCCCCGGAGGACATAGCGAAGGCGGCCGTCTTTCTCGTCTCGGACGACGCTTCATATATAAATGGCCAGGTTCTTGCCGTCGATGGCGGCATGACGATGTAGACGCGGAAGAATAAATTGAGCGATGATGGAAGGAGGTGTTATCAGATGAATTCGGAAGAGGTAATGGCAAAGCTTAAAGAACTGGTTATGGATCGCCTGAACGTCGAAGAAGACCAGATCAAACTCGATGCCTCCTTCGTGGAGGATCTCGGCGCCGACTCGCTCGACATAGTCGAGCTGATCATGGGCATCGAGGAGGAGTTCGAAGTTGAAATTCCTGACGAGGACGCTGAGAAGCTGACGAACGTTGGCGAGGCCGTGGTTTACGTAAAGAAGAAACTAGGCGTGGAAGATTAACGGGATCGAGCGGGGGCGCCTAGGCTTTGGCCGCCGCGCCCTCTTTAAGGGAGTGATCGTGTGAGAAGGGTTGTCATCACTGGCTTGGGCGTGGTTAGCCCCATAGGTTTTGGTAAGGATGACTATTGGAGCGCCCTCACAGAGGGCCGTAACGGTGTTGATAATATAACGCTCTTCGACACGGAGGGGCACACCGCAAAAATAGCGGCTGAGGTTCGAAACTTCGACGTGGGGCCCTGGTTTGATAAAAAAGAGGCGCGCAGGACGGACAGAGTCATCCACTTTGCGATCCCCGCGGCCGATATGGCAATAAAGGACTCGGGCCTCGACCTCGGGTCGATAGACCCGAACCTTTTCGGGGTATACATAGGAAGCGGCGAGGGTGGCATTACGACGACCTACGAGAACTACGGCATAATGCACGAAAAAGGGCCCTCCAGGGTGAGCCCGTTTTTTGTGCCGATGATGCTCAGCAACATGCCCGCCGCGTACGTCGCAATGTACTTTGGGGCGAAAGGCCCGAACATGGCCGTCGTCACGGCCTGCTCCACTGCGACGCACTGCATGGGCGAGGCCGCCTACGCGATAATCCGAGAGGACGCGGATATAATGGTCGTCGGCGGCGTCGAAGCCGCGATAACCCCTATAGCTATCGCCGGTTTCGCGAACATGAAGGCGCTCTCCACTCGCAACGACGACCCGAAGAGGGCGTCGCGCCCGTTCGACCTGGATCGCGACGGATTTGTCATGGGCGAGGGGGCCGGCATATTGGTTTTCGAGGAGCTGGAGCACGCGAAAAAGCGCGGCGCGCATATATACGCCGAGGTCACAGGCTACGGCAACACGTGCGACGCCTACCACATAACGGCGCCTGACCCTGAGGGATCCGGTTCGATCCGCGCCATGAATAACGCCCTCAAAAAAGCGGGCTGGAACCCGGAGCAGGTCGATCTCTACAACGCGCACGGCACGTCGACGCCGCTGAACGACAAGACGGAGACCGTCGCGATTCGCAAAGTTTTCGGTTCGTACGCCGAAAAGCTGCCGGTACACTCGACGAAGTCGATGCTTGGCCACTGCCTTGGGGCAGCCGGCGCGCTGGAGACGATAGCGTCAATTTTGGCCATAGAGCGCGGAGTCATACACCCAACCATAAACTACGACACGCCGGATCCGGATTGCGCGCTCAGCATCGTGGCGAACGCCGCCATCGAGCGCAAGGTGGACAGGGCGCTTATCAACAACGCCGGATTTGGCGGACACAACGGGGTGTTGGCGATCGAACGTTTTAAAGGTTGATGTGTTTATGGACGAAAAAATTTGTCTGCCTGACATCGGCGCCTTCGAGGAGAAGCTTGGTTATTCGTTCGTGTCCCGGCGCCTTCTGAAGGAGGCGCTTACGCACGCTTCCTACGCGAACGAGTCGGGGGCGCCGTCCTGTAACGAGCGGTTGGAGTATCTCGGAGACGCGGTGCTCGAGCTCTGTGTCTCCGAGATGCTTTACGCCGGTCACCCCGAGTATAGCGAGGGCGAGCTGACGAGGGCGAGGGCTTCAGTCGTGAGCGAGACCCCTCTGGCTTCGTGGGCGCTCTCTGCCGGCATATCGGGCCTCATAATGCTCAGCAAGGGCCTCGAACGGCAGGGCGGCGGCCGCAACCCGTCCATACTCGCGGACGCAATGGAGGCCACGCTTGGCGCCGTTTTTCTCGATGGTGGGTACGAGGCTGCGCGCGGCGTCGTGTCGCGTTTTGTGTCGTCCGTCGGAGTTTCCATAGACGAAAAAAAATATGACTATAAGTCGCGCCTTCAGGAGATGGTGCAGGCGAAGTGGGTGCACCCGCCTGTCTATCGCTTGACGAACCGCAGCGGCCCCGACCACGCCGCGTCGTTTGAGGTGGAGGTGAGTCTGCCGGACGGCAGGGTTCTTGCGACAGGCGAAGGCCCGTCGATAAAAGCGGCCGGTTTTGCCGCGGCGGAGTCGGCGATATCAGTGCTTTCGACCATGAGGGTGGAGATTTGAAAAATTTCTTCAGGGCCGGACTTCGCGTTTTTTTATTTTCGTTGTTTTTTTTATCTTTTTCATGCCTCGCCCCGATCCTCGCCTCTCCGACCGTCGCTTTTTCCGCCCCCTCGAAAGATGCTCCGGCTCTCTACACGACGCTCCCATGGATGACGAACATGGCGCGTTTTATAGTTGGCTCTACGATGAAGATACAGCCGATGAGCTCATGGAACGACCTCGGCGTGCTGAAGATCGCAAAACGCCTGCCGAAGGACGCCGTGATCATAGCCCTTGACCCGAAGGACGCCGAGAAATATGGCCTGGCGCCTGATCGCGAGAACATCAACTTCCTGTACGAGAACTTGCCCGTGTCGGAGGCGCGCCGCAACACGCTCCAGTTTGACCCCTCGGCGCTCCCGTTCCTCAGCCAGAGGCTGCTTGTCGTTCTGAGCAGGCTTCAGCCGAATAACTACTCTTTTTATCAGAGAAGGCTCGCCGAGTTCCAGTCGCGCCTCGAAAGTACGCTCGAGGTCGGCCGCATCCAAATTCACGGGATAAAGCTGCTCGACCTGACAGAGGCTGCCAGCCCCTGGCTGAAAGCGGCTTCCGCCGAGGTCGTTCGACCCCCGGCTGACCTGTGGGACGCATGGTCGAACGGCGACCGCCTTCAGGAGCTTGCGCTGGCGGTTGGCGAGGCCCAGCGGCGCGGCTGGTGGATAGTTATAGACGCCTGGACCCCTTATAGGATACGGGCCCACGCGATCGGCGCGCGGAACGGCGTCTTCATAAAACCCCCGCAGAATGAAGAGGACTTCTTCACCTACCTGCACGATATCTATCTCCAGATGTGGAACACTGTTGGGAGACGTTAAATTATGAATGAAAACCTCGCGTCGTGGGCGCGGGTTGTCTGTTTCTCATTCACGGGTTTTGTCTTTATGACCACGGAGATAACCCCGATGGCGATTTTGCCCGAAATAGCCGCGGGTCTCGGCAGGAGCGCCTCGGAAGCGGGCCTGCTCGTGACTGGTTACGCATGGGTCGTGACGATAATGTCCCTGCCCCTGACCATCCTGACGGCGCGGCAGAACCGCCGTATGCTGATATTGGTCATCATGGCCATGTTCGGGGCGAGCCACGTATACGCCGGCCTCGCCCCGAACTTCGCCTCGCTGATGGCAGCCCGAGTTCTCGTAGCCCTGACGCACGCCCTTTTCTGGTCGATAGCGCCAGCCATGGCCATCCGCCTCGCGCCCGAAGGCGAGCGGCCCAAGGCTCTGGCCCTGATGTCGAGCGGTTCGCTGCTCGGCACGGCCCTGGGCATTCCCGTCGCCACCATGCTCGGCCACGTCCTCGGCTGGCGATCGGTCTTTCTCGTCATCGCCGCCGTCTCCATCCTCGTCCTTCTCGTCATAATGTTTTCAGTTCCCTCCATGCCGAACCTGAACTCCGGCTCGTTAGACAGCCTGCCGTTTTTGATGAGGCGCGGCCGGCTGCTGTTTACGTACGCGCTAGCCGTTTTTGCCGTGACGGGCCACTACGCCGCCATGACATATTTCTCGACGTTCTTGGGCGGCGTCTGGAAGTTCGGCGACCGCCTAGTGGAGGTATCTCTCGTGGTCCTCGGCCTGTCGAGCATAGCCGGCAACTTCATAGGCAGCGCCCTCGCGCGCCGCGCCCCCGGCGCCGCTGTCATCGCCCCGATGCTCGTGCTCCTACTGACCCTGTGCGCCATGAAATTTTTGTCCGGCGGTCTTGCTGGCGCGCTTTTGCTATGCATGGTCTGGGGCGCTTCTTTCACCGCCGCGACCCTCGTCTTCCAGATGAGAGTCCTCACAATAGCGTCCGACGCGACGGACGTGGCGCAGGCCATCTACTCCGGCCTGTTCAATATAGGCATAGGCGGCGGCGCGATGATTGGCGGCCGGGTTCTCGAACATTGGGGACTCCCGCTGATAGGGCCGGCCGGCGCGCTTTTTGTGGCGGTCTCAGCGCTCATCTGCGCGGCCGGCCTCTGGCACTATCGCGCGGAGAGTCTTCCAGGGATATAGACAAAATAGCGATATTCACATACATTAAGAGACAGTAAGGGGCTCCCGCGCGGTAAAACATAGAAAGAGGAGGTTCATGTATAATGAAAAAACCAGTTTCAAGCTCTAAGCTGTTGACTATATCGAGTGTCGCGCTGATTGCGGCCGCCCTCGTCTTCTCGACAGGAAGCGGGGCATCGGCGGCGGACTATAACGGTACGGCGGCTGCGTTGAAGGCAATTCCATCGTGGATAGACACGGATATGTTTAACAGTTCATTTAGTGGCGCCTTAAACATATATGACGGGCATTTCTACATAGACAGCGCAACTAATGGGACTGTAAATATTCAAACTTTTTCTGCCACGCACGCGCCAGCTGGTGACTTTAACGTACCCCTCCTCGTAGGCGGCGGACATAACGATACAGGTGACGTTACGAACAACCGAGTTGTCCTCTATGGCGGCGAGGTCGATTTGGCAATAGTCGGCGGCGCTGCTAGAAGTGGTAAGGCAAGCGGGAATGTAGTGGACATCCGGGGAGGATCGGTGAACACGATCGTGCTAGGCGTTTCGCCAGCAGTTGGCGGGAACGTCTATGGCGGCTATGTCAGCCGTGGTTCGAGCAACGCCGAGGAAAACACGGTAAATATCTCTGGCGGAACGATAGCGGACGGAGTTTTCGGCGGCTATATACAGGGCGCGGTATCTCCCCAAACCACCTCAGGCACTGGCGACGCGCGCGCAAACGAAGTGCGTATCACCGGCGGCGCGGTGGGCCGCGATGTCTTCGGCGGCAGAACCGATAACACGAACGCCGGCAACGCGGTCGGCAACACGGTGGAGGCCGTCACTGGCGTCGTGGCTGGAGATATAATCGGCGGCAGAGCCGAAGCCGGGGACGCGACAGGAAACAGCGTAAAAGTCACGGGAGCGGGGCTCGGCGCGAGTTTAATACAGGGCGGTCACACAGTGGGAGGCGTCGCGAATGACAATACTGTCACTCTCACAGGCACAGGCGGCGGGCTGCAAATCAAGACGGGTTTTCGTGGCGGGGGAGGTCGCGCGAGCGCTTCCAATAATAGCCTGACGCTTAGCGGCCGTGCCGAAACGACAACCATGGCCAATCAATTTTTGGTAGGCGGTGAGGCTAACGCAGGCGCCGCCGCGGCCGTCCTCAAGGCGGATGGAAATACCATCATACTGGAGGACGCGGTGATCGATGTCACCAGCGTTACAACGGATGATCTCTCTATCATAGGCGGTAATCTGGTTGACGGCGTCTCTATCGGCGCCGGCTCTACAGCCATTGACAACACCGTGACTATCTCCGGGGACACGTCTTTTGCCACTAATCCAGGTAAAGTCTGGATAGACGGAGGACGCAACAACGGCGGCCCCTCGGGCGTCGAGGTCGTTGCCGGCAATACGCTGAATCTGAATCGAACCACCGAGGCTGCTTTGCTAGTCAACAGCGTGAGAAATTTCCAGAACGTCAACTTCACTCTGGCCGCGGATACCGCGCCGGATGACGTAATAGTGCGCGCCTCTGGCGCCGTGGCTCTTGGAGGGGCGGGCGTCATCGCCAAGGTTACTGTCGACAGCGGGAGCAATACTTACGATGAAGGCGACGTCATCACCCTGTTTGAGGCGGAAGGCGGCTTTACAGCCACGGGTTTCGCCACTCCAGCTCAAGTGCGCGACAAAAACGGCTCGACTTTCTGGGAGATTGCCAAAACTTCCAATAGTTTAACCGCGACGATGCGGGGAGTGGATGAGGGCACGTCGGTGCCGAAGCCTGATCAAATCGCTAAAGTCGAGGTCGACGACAATAAAGTTTATGTGACGTACATCAACGGCGATACGAACGAATTCGACCTCGACGAGCTCGCTTCCCTGAAGATCGTGTACGGCGCGAGCAAGTTCTATGTCGAAACTCATAGCGACGAAAGTATCAGAGCGACGGCGCGGGACGGCGCGATCATCGACGCCGGCGCGACGCTCGAGTTCACAGCGGCCTCGCTTACGGGTTCAAACGAAAGTTATATACTGCCCGGAGTAGTGGCAATAATCAACGGAAAGACGGTCATAACCGTCGACACGAGTTCGCTGCCGCCCGGAATGTATGACATAAGCTATACGGGCACGAGCGGCGCCGACGGCAAGCTCGAGTACAGCGGCCTCCTTTTCGACGGATTCGCGAAGACGCTTGAACCCACGAAGACTCTCACGCTGACCGTCTCGCTGACCACTGCCGGCGACGGCATACTGGCTTCGGCCTACGTGAAATCAGGCGACGAAAGCCCGTCTGACATTGACGTGACGTTCAGCGTGTTCGACGATGACAGAGCGAAGGTGATAACCGACGTTCCAAAGACGACCGTAAATGGCCATGTCGAGACGTTCTACCTGGTTCCCAATGGTCTTGCCAGCGGCAGGTACATCGTGACGGCGACCACATACGGCTTTGGCGCTGGCACAAAGACCATCAGCGTAGGCAAGACCGGCGGCAGCAGCGGGGGCGGCTGCGACTCTGGCCTCGGCTGGGCCGGCATCGCGCTCGGCGCCGCCGTAGCGGCGACGCGCCGCAAGCGCAAGTAAACGAGCGATACAACCTCAGCTGTTCGAAAAGGCGGGGCTCTCGATCCAGGGCCTCGCCTTTTGCTGTCAAGTTTTTTACTTGACGGATATCCAGGCCGGCTTTATAATCCTCGTCTGTGGAGTGATGCGAATTGTCGTTTTCGGATGACGATATTCTTCTCGAGCAGCGCGTTCGTTTTGGCGAGCTGTTCGACATATACTCCTCCCTTTTGACCGAGAGGCAGAGGGCGGTGTGCGGCCTTCTGCTCGAGGACGACCTCTCGCTCGCGGAGGCGGGGGAGGCGCTCGGGATGACGCGCCAGGGCGCGCATGACCTCGTCAGGCGCTCGCGCGAAAATTTAGACGCGATAGAGCGCGACTTGGGCCTTCACGGCCTCATGAGAAGGTGCGGCGAGCTCTCTCTTTTTGTGAGGGAGAGCGGCGTTTCCCTGCCGGGAGAGTTCGTGGACAGGGTGGAAAATTTGCTCTCGGATCATGACGAGAGCCAGGAGGCGGATGCGGATGTTTGAGGCGTTAAAGGAACGGTTTGAGAGCGTGTTCTCGTCCATGAAGGGGAAGGGGCGTCTGACCGCCGACGACGTGAACGCCGCTCTGCGCGAGGTTCGCAGGGCCCTTCTCGAGGCGGACGTCAGCTATAAAGTGGTGAAGAACCTCGTGGACGCCATAAAGGTTCGCGCGACGGGCGCCGACGTGTTGAACTCGATCACGCCGGCCCAGCAGGTCGCTACGATAGTCTACGAAGAACTGATAAGAATAATGGGCAAGGAGCCCGCGCCGATAACGATCTCGCCGAAGCCGCCGACGGTGTTTATGATGGTCGGTCTTCAGGGCTCCGGCAAAACGACGACGGCGGTGAAGCTGGCGAAGCGAATGTCGAGGTCCCACAAGCCGCTTGTCGTGGCCTGCGACCTGAGAAGGCCAGCGGCTGTCGACCAGCTCAGGACTCTCGCCGAGAAGGCCGGCGTCGCCTTTTTCGGGCCCGAGCCCGGCGAGACCGACCCAGTCGCCGTAGCCCGCAAGTCCGTCGCCTACGCGGAGAACCACCTTTGCAGCCTGATCCTCCTGGACACGGCCGGCCGTCTCCAGCTCGACGACGATCTCATGACGGAGCTGGAGACGATGAAGCGCGACGTCCCTCCGTTTGAGGTTCTGCTCGTCGTGGACTCCATGACGGGTCAGGAGGCGGTGGAGGTCTCGTCCGTTTTCAACGAGCGCCTTGGCCTGACGGGAGTAATTTTAACGAAGATGGACGGCGACGCGCGAGGTGGGCCGGCGCTTGCGATAAAGGCTACGACTGGCGTCCCGGTAAAGCTCGCCGGCATGGGCGAGCGCGTCGAGGATTTGGAGTCATTCGACTCCAAGCGCATGGCCTCTCGCATCATGGGCATGGGCGACATGATGGGGCTTATGGAGAAGCTGGAGCGCTCCACGACGGATGTAGACGCGGCGCGCATAGCGGAGAGCCTGAAAAAAAGCAGGTTCACGATGGACGACATGCTGATGCACCTGCAGCAGATAAAAAAGCTCGGGCCGCTCGACAAGGTGCTGGAGATGCTGCCGATACCAGGCGGCGCGAAGGCGCTCAAGGGCGCTGATTTAGACGCGTCGAGGCTGAAGTACTCGGAGGCGATAATCCTCTCGATGACAAAAAAGGAGCGCAGGAGCCCCGATATAATCAAGGGCAGCAGGCGACGCCGTATAGCGGAGGGCTCCGGCACAAGCGTTCAGATGGTGAACCAGCTCCTCGCCCAGTACGATCAGATGAAGACGATGATGAAGTCGCTCGGGAAGATGAACCCGAAGTCGTTCAAGGTCGCCGGCGCGCTGAAAAATCTTTTCAGATAAAAAAGGGCTCTGATGCCTTTTTTATATAAATTATGGGAGGTGTGTAAAACAGATGGCGGTACGTATACGTTTGGCAAGACACGGCAAAAAGAAGGCGCCGTTTTACCGTCTGGTGGTCGCGGACTCGCGGTCGCCGAGGGACGGGCGTTTTATCGAGATGATCGGAACCTACGACCCGATGACGGATCCGGCGGACGTGAAGGTCGACGAGGAGCGCGCGATGCACTGGCTCACAGTCGGGGCCACTCCGTCGGACACGGCGAGGGCGCTGCTCCGCAAGGTCGGAGTCTGGGACAGGTATAACGAGAACAAGGTCAAGAAGGCGCAGTAGGCGCGCGGACTCCTATGCCTGATTATGGCGACATCGTAGAATATATCGTCAAAAGGCTCGTAAACCAGCCCGACAAGGTCTCGGTGACGAGCGAGCGCAACGACGGCGGCGCCGTGATGGTGACCATCTCGACGGCGTCCGACGACATCGGCCGCGTCATAGGCAAGCGGGGCGCGACGATCAACGCTATCAGGCTCGTGGCGAAGTCCGCCGCGGTGAAGCCGGGCGAAAAAGTTGACGTCGATCTTGCCTGAACCAAAACGCGCTGAAAACGCTGAAAACGGCCCGCGCACGAGGATCGGTCTGATAGTCGGCGCGCACGGTCTCAAAGGCACGCTGCGGATTCACCCGTTGACCGACTACCCGGAGCGGTTTTTCGAGATGGAGCGCTTGTATATCGAGCGCCCGGGCAAACCGCCTCGCGAGCTTGAAGTGCTTTGCGCCGCCCCGCACGCGGGAAAAGGCCAGATACTCGTAAAAGTCGCCGGAATCGACGACTGCGACGAGGCGGATAAGCTGACCGGCTGGCTCGTGACCGTCGCCAACGACGATCGCGTCTCGCTTCCAGAGGGCGAATACTGGATAGACACACTCATCGGCATGGACGTTGTCGACATGGAGAGCGGCGAAAAGCTCGGTTCTATAGCGGACGTATTTTCCACAGGAAGCAACGACGTCTACCAGGTTCGCACGCTCGAAGGCGATCTGAAGCTGATCCCGGCGATAGCGGACGTAGTGCGCGTCATTGACCAGGAAACCGGCCTCATGAAAGTGACTCTTCTGGAGGGTCTTTGGGATTGAGCGGGGAACCGCCGCATTCGGCGAGTCAGGCGAGTTCGGCCAGTAAAAATGGCCTGGTGAAAATATCGGTTCTCACCGCGTTCCCGGAGCTCATAAAGAGCTTTATTTCTTCCAGCGTTCTCGGTCGCGGGGTCGAGTCCGGCAAGCTGGAGGTCTCGGTCGTCGACCTGAGGGATTTCGGCCTGGGAGGATATCGCCAGATAGACGACTACAGCTTCGGCGGCGGCGGTATGGTGTTTATGCCAGGGCCGCTCGAGAGCGCCCTCGACTCGATTGCCGCGCCAGATCTGCGATACGTGGTCTGCCCGTCTCCGCAGGGCATCCCGCTGTATCAGGAGTTGATCGAGGATCTTCTCCAGGAGGCCGCCTCTAAACGTCTCGTGATAGTCTGCGGACATTACGAGGGTCTCGACGAGAGGTTCGTAGCCAGAAACGTCGACCTCGAGTTTTCGCTTGGCGACTTTGTCCTCACGGGGGGAGAGCTGCCGGCCGTCGCTCTGGTCGACGCTATCTCGCGCCTCGTGAGAGGCGTGGTCGGCAAGGAGCGCGCTGTGGAGGAGGACTCTTTTTACTCCGGGATGCTCGACTACCCTCACTACACGAGGCCGTCGAACTTCGACGGGGCGGAAGTTCCGAGGGAGCTCCTCGGGGGCGACCACGAGGCGATAGAGTCGCACAGGCGGGACGAGGCCGTGAGGCGCACGATCACGCGGAGGCCGGACATAATCGCCCGGGCCTCGATATCGCGCTACCTGAAAAAAGGCGTATACGTCGTGCAGCTTCACCACCCCGTACTCGACCGGAACGGCGTACGCGGCACAACGGCGATCACCGGCATGGATCTTCACGACATAGCGCGCCTTTGCAGGACTTATGGGGTCAAAAGGTATTTTATCGCGACGCCGTTAGCGCCGCAGCGCGATATGGTGAAGAAGATCGCGAGACACTGGATAACAGGCTACGGCGCGGAGTTCAACCCAGACAGGCGCGAGGCCATGAGCCTGATAAGGACGAGCCCGTCGCTCGAGTCGGCGCTGGAGTGGATAAAAAAGCGCGAGAGGGCGGCGCCGTTCACGGTTGCGACGTCCGCGAAGCTGAGAGAGGGCGTCACGCACTGGACTGGCATAAAAAGGCGGCTCCTTGGCCTCGACGCGCCGGTAGTTTTTATCTTCGGAACCGGCTTCGGCCTGTGCGACGACGTATTGTCCGGCTCGTCCGTCGTGATGAGGCCGATATCCGGCGGGGTCGACGGCTACAACCACCTGTCCGTCAGGAGCGCCGCGGGGATCACGCTCGACAGGTTTTTTGGCTTCAGATAACCGCGCTGAAATTATATTTATAACCGATTATAACGGAGAAGGGAGACATAAAAATGATCGATCCGAGAATAGCGCTTGTGGAGAAGCGATATCGCAAGCAGGAGGAGATCCCGGTCTTTCGCGCCGGTGACACCGTCAGGGTTCACGTCAAGGTAAAAGAGGGCAACCGCGAGCGCATCCAGGTTTTTGAGGGCGTTGTGATCGGACGCCAGCACGGCGGCCTTCGCGAGAACTTCATCGTCCGCAAGATGTCCGGAGGCATCGGCGTGGAGAGAATTTTCCCGCTCCACTGCCCGACCATCGACAAAATAGAGGTCATCCGCCTCGGCAAGGTAAAGCGCGCAAAGCTCTACTATCTGCGCAAACTCAGCGGCAAAGCCGCCCGCATCAAAGAGCGCAGAGAGTTCAAATAAAACGAACGCGCAAAAGCCGAAGCGAGGGCGTCCCGGTTCATTGGGCGCCCTCGCTTTTAGTGCGCGACACGATGTCGCGCCGCGCAATGCACAGCTAAGCAAAAACAGGGGCAGGCATAGGGAAAATATGATAAGATGATGAAAGACAGAGGGGTGTCGATTGTGTCGATTTGGGTTTTCGAGGCGCGCTGAGATGAGAGAGAACAATTTTTCTTAAATTTCTTAAATTTGAGGAGGTTTACGTTTCATGAAAAAAGCGATTTCGAGTGCCAAGCTGTCGAGGCTAATGGGCCTTGCGCTGATTGCGGCCGTCACCGCGCTCTCGGCAAGCGGCGCGTGGGCGGATGTCATTGATTAT
>JAITOY010000008.1 GCA_031289775.1 Synergistaceae bacterium | reverse complement strand
GGTGACTTTCGGCCAACGGCGCGTTTTGCTCGTCTGGAACAGGCTCATATTTCCAAACGGCACGACGCTGGACATTGCCGGGAGCCCTGGGGTGGACCAGGCGGGCTACTCCGGGCTTTCGGGGCGCGTGAACGAGCATTGGGGCAAGATGTTCGGAACGGCGCTCCTGGCCTCGGTGTTCGTAGCGGGGTCTGAGATAGTCTATGACAAGGATACGCAGGGGAATAACGAGAGCAAGAGCCCGAGAGACGCCGCGGCTGAGAGTCTGGCCGGGTCAGTTCTCGACATGGGCACGAAGATCATGAACAAGGCGAGCGATATTCAGCCGACGATAACGATCCGGCCCGGCAAAAAGATGGGTATTTTAGTCGAGCGGGATGTCGTGTTCCCGTTTCCGTATTTTTGATGAGCGTTGATTTGAGCTTGTTGCCTGGCGCCGGGATATTGGTGAAGGAGATTAAAAAATCCCCTGTACTCTCTTGCGGTGTACAGGGGGTATATCCATATTGTCCGCTTGGGAAGGAGCTGTCAGTTCGCGAGAGCGCGAATTTGTTCGACTGGCAAACCGGCGCTCTTTGCGATAACGTCAGGCGATACGCCATTCGCGAGAAGGCTCCTAGCCATTTCTTCCTTACCCCGTTCAATGCCCTGTTCCATGCCGCTTTGAATAAGCTCATTAGCTTTCTCTCTCTCAAGAAACGGTATGTACATGATCTTCCCCTCCCTGTCCAGTTGTTGCCGGTATTCCCCGTATTGCTCGATAAGTTTTTTATTCTTCAAGTAAAGTACGCGTTCGATAAAAAGCATCAAATCCCGTTTGTCTTCCGCGCTCCAACCCCGCTCCGAGAGAAGTCCCGCCAGCGTGCGGAGGTAGCTGTATTTCTGGAGTTCCCTTTTGCTCTTCACCGCAGCTTTCGCGGCGTAAAGAACAAGGTCTATCGGGTTGTCGCTCGACAGAAGCTCATCGTCGTCAAGTTCCCTCAGCACGAGGTTATTATACCGATAAATACAGTCTGTGCCAAAGCGCGAATACGAATATTTTCTTTCCTCTTTTCGAGGGCGCGTAACAGTGATGATAGCGAGCGCCGCTGGTTCCCTTCTGTAATGGGCGTAGATCAGGCACCTGTAAAAATTCATGCGTTCGGGGAGATTACCTCCCTTGAGGCCCTGCGCTTCGATATGAAAAAGTATCCACTCGTCGCCCCCGTTTTTCAGCGGCACTTCGAGTACGTAGTCGGCGAAATGCGCGCTCTTGTGGATTTCAGGGTCGCCGGTATTCAGGATGTCGAGAAATTCCTTCTCAAGAAAACGCGGTTTCACATTGAGGTCGGCTTTCGCGTAAAGTTCCGGCAGCGCTCTTTTGAGCAAACTATAGAAAAAACGGTCTATAAGAGCTTTCCAGAACGCGTCGGCGTCAAATCTGTCATTTCTGATATCTTCGCCAATTTCGTTATTTCCCTTTTCTACTCCATCTGTCCCCGCCAAACGAGATCACCCCCGCTTCGGCCATTATACAGTGTTTTGCCTCCGCTCAAAAGACAGGACGCGCCTTATGTGTGAACGCCTCTGAGATATTGTCTTTTGACGTCAAGGTAACGTTTGGCCGGGTCTGACCGCACGCACGTCCGGGTTTATTGTTCCGCCCTCAATATTCCTCCGAGCACTGACTTGAGACGCTCTCTTGTCCTGTCGAGGACGGCGGCCTCTCGTTCGGCTATTTCGAACGCCCTCTCCCGATATCCGGTGAGGAGTTCCGGGTCGGACATCAGGTGTTTTACTCGCTCGCTGAGATCCTTTTCTTCGTCGACCAAAATTACGGCGTTCTCGCTCTCCAATATCTCGTAGGTCTCGAAAAAGCTGTCGACGTTGCGGCCGGACAGGATTGCCGCGCGCAAGCGCGCCGGCTCCATCGGGTTGTGTCCGTGCAACGTCGGCAGCAGGGAGCCGCCAACGAAAACTATGTCGGAGTATGAGTAAAAAAGGCCGAGATCGCCGAACGCGCCTAACGTATTCAACGCGCTCAAAACATCGAAGACGAAAACATCCGTGTCCGGGCAGATCCTTCCGCCGGCGGAGGCGAGGGCTGTTCTGAAACCAGATTTTTCCGCGAGCTCGGATATGTCGCCGCCCCTGTTGGGGTGGCGGGGCGCCAGAATTAAAAGCGCGCCGGGGAATTCCGTCCTGACGGACAAATGAGCGCGCAGTATCATCTCGTCCTCGCCGGCGTGCGTGACGGACGCTACCCACGTTTTTCGGCCGTCGGCGATCAGGGCGAGCGCTTTTAACTCTTCCGGGTCATAGGCCAGAGGCGGCGCGCCATACTTCATGTTTCCCACGCAAATTACCTCCCCTATGCCCATGTCGGAGAGTTTTTCCGCGTCCCTCTCCGACTTCGCGAACGCGAAGACAAACGCGCGCATAAGGCGCGAGATAATTTTTTTGTTTTTCATCCACCGCGTGTATGATCTGTCGGACACCCGGCCGTTCAGCAATATCAACGGAATCTGCCGCCCTTGCGCCGCGAGCAGTATGTTTGGCCAGAAGTTGCTATCGACAAAAAAACCGATGGAGGGCCTCCAGTACCCGAGAAATTTTTCGGCATAAGCTCGGCGGTCGACGGGGAGAAACTGGAGAATCGCACGCTTGCCCTTGAGTTTTTCTCGCATGTTGGCCGCGCCGGTCACGGTCGTTGTCGTAACTAGGATGTGCGCGTCCGGGTATTCCTCGAGAATGTAATCTATGACCGGCAACACGGAGTTGCCCTCCCCGACGCTCAGCGCATCCACCCACAGGACTCGCCCGTCCGGGCGTTTTACGCTCGGTTCGCCGAGGCGCTCGTTTACTCGCGCCTTGTCGTCGGTCTCGAGCCCGCGTCTCCTTCGCAGAGTGAGCAGAGGGCGAACAAAAGGTTTTATGAAAAATGTCAAAGTTCGGTATAAAAAAAGTTTCATCGGATATATAACGCCCCCTTAATCCCGCTTTTTTACAGGTATCTTTCGAGGTATATCCATGCTCTTGTCGCCGCGCCGGATCTGCTTGCGAAATATTCGGTGCAGATGGCGGACGAGTCGGGCAGCGCGCCGAGCGCCGCGCCGCGCCAGAGGATCTCGATATCCTCCGCCCTCTCGACGCGATAAGCCGCGCCGAACGCATCCAGCTCGGCTGTCGGTTCGGCGAAGTCATCCATGTAAGGCCCATGTAGTATGGGAATTCCCCAGCTAGCCGGCTCCAATATGTTCTGCCCGCCGCTTGGCACTAGGCTGCCGCCTACAAAGACGGCGGTCGCGAGTCCGTAAAGCCCGTAAAGCGCTCCTATGACGTCCACCACTATGATCTCTGGCGCTTCACCTTCACCAAGCTCCGAGAAAAGCGAGACGCGGCCAGTCGCCGAGGCCATTTTCGCTATAGCCGCCGCCATCTCCGGGTGGCGCGGGGCGATTATCAGCCTCGCGCCCTTCGTGTCGGGGCCCGATCTCAGGCCGGCGAACGCGCGAAGCACGACCTCGTCCTCGCCCTTGCGAGTGCTGCCGGCCACGAATACCGGCTCTTTCCCGAGTGACAGACGCTTCGCGAGCAATGGCAGTTCGCCCGACGCTGTCTCCCTCCGCTCGATTATGGCGTCGATCTTGCTGTCGCCAGTAACTCGTATTTTCGCCGCGCTCACTCCGATGGCGGCTATTCGGCGCGCGTCCTCGTCGCTTCTGGCGAGTATCATGTCGAAGAGCTCATAAGCCTCGCGGATGGCGCTTTTCATGTACGAAACACGCTGCCAGCCCCTGTCCGATATCCGCGCGTTCAACAGACATCGCGGCACACCGCGCAAGCGCAGCTCCGAGAGCAGGTTCGGCCAGACCTCGATCTCCATGCTGGCATAAGCCATAGGTCTCAGTGCCTCACAGGCCTTCCTGACGATACGCGGAACGTCGAGCGGCGCGTAGACGTGCGCCGCTATCCTGTCCCCCATAGATTCGCCAGCGCTTTGCGCGCCGGTCTCAGTCACCGTCGACAGTATCATCGCACCATCCCAGCCCGACCGGCCGATCTTAGCGACTATCGGGCTGGCGGCCTGTACCTCTCCGACCGATACCGCGTGAAGCCAAAACGTCTTGGCGCCTCTAATCGCGTCGAGTTTTTCTCTCCTGTACGCCCCGCATCGCTCATCGAAACCGGTCGATAGAGTTTTTCTCAGACGGTTTTTTATGAAGGGAAACGCAACGGAGGAGGCGGCGGCGTAAGCTCGAAGAGCCAGGCTCATCTACGAGAGCCCGGCCTTAAGAAGCTCGTGCAAGTGGATTATCCCAACCGGACGCTTTCCCTCCAGCGCCACAAGGACCGAGATCTCAAGCCTCCCCATCACTCTTACCGCCTCGGACGCGAGCCTGTTCGGCTCGATCGTCTTCGGTGAATTTGTCATTCCCTCCTCGATCGGCAGATCCATAGCGGCGTTCCCGCACCTCTCCATAATTCGGCGCAGGTCTCCGTCCGTGAATATTCCGCGAAGCGCGCCTTCGTCGTCTACGATGACAGTTGTGCCATATCCCTTGCTCGTTATCTCGAAGAGCGCGTCTCTCACTGTCGAGCCAAGCCTAGTCGTCGGGAGCGCGTCGCCGGTCCCCATGATGTCGCGGACGCGCAGGAGCAGGCTCCTTCCCAGAGCTCCACCAGGGTGAAAGAGGGCGAAGTCTTCAGGGCCAAGCCTCCGCAACCTCGTGAAGACTCCCGCGAGCGCGTCTCCAACGGCCATCTGAACCGTCGCGCTGCTTGTCGGCGCGAGGCCGAGCGGGTCAGCCTCGCGCTCGACGCCGACGTCGATAAATATGTCGGAGTCATGGGTCAGCGTCGAAGCGCCCCTTCCCGTCATGGCAATGACGGACGCGCCAATGCGCCTGAAGTAGGGCAGAAGCGAGAGCAGCTCGGCGGTCTCTCCGCTGTTGCTTATAAAAAGTCCGATGTCGTCGGGGCAGACCATGCCGAGGTCGCCGTGAGAACCCTCCGCCGCGTGGAGGAAAAACGCCGGTATGCCGAGGGAGGCGAACGTCGATGCTATTTTCCTGCCGACGAGACCCGACTTTCCAAGCCCGGAGACGATTATACGCCCCTTGCACGAGGCGATGAGCCTCGCCGCTCTGACGAACCCGCTGTCAAGCCGGCCAGCGGTTCGATTTAGCGCCTTCGCCTCCTCCGCAAGGATCCCGCTGCCGAGTTCTATGAGTTCCTCGTCG
This sequence comes from Synergistaceae bacterium, assembly GCA_031289775.1. Taxonomy (GTDB): domain Bacteria; phylum Synergistota; class Synergistia; order Synergistales; family Synergistaceae; genus JAITOY01. Next base: position 46,716 of record JAITOY010000008.1, on the reverse strand, counting down.
GAGCAAAGTTCCTCCTCCCTCTCAAAAGGGGGCCTGCCGTATCCGTCCATTTTGTGTTTACCAGTCGAGTTCCGCGAAACCAAGGGTCTTCCTCGACAGGTCGTCGACCGCGCGAATCTGGTCGAGCAGCCAGGGGATCTTGTCTAGACGGATCATATTCGGCCCGTCGCTTTTGGCGCTGTCCGGATCCGGGTGCACCTCCATAAAGAGAGCGTCGATACCTATGGCGAGCGCCGCCCTCGCAAGCGGCAGGGCAAAACGTCTGTCGCCTCCGCTAGAGACGCCTATGCTGCCAGGGCACTGGACGCTGTGGGTGGCATCGAACATCACTGGGCAGCCGAGCCCCCGCATCGATACAAGCGACCGGAAGTCGACCACGAGCTGATGATAGCCGAACGTCGTGCCGCGCTCGCAGAGGATGACATTCCCTGCCCCTGACTTCCGGCATTTTTCGACGACGTACGCCATGTCCTCCGGCGCGAGGAACTGTGCCTTTTTGATATTGAGCGCTCTGCCGGTTCTGGCCGCCGCCACGAGCAGATCGGTCTGTCTGCAAAGGAACGCCGGTATCTGGAGCATATCTGTTACCTCCGAGACTGGCGCCGCCTGATTCGGCTCGTGAATGTCAGTTATGACTGGAACGCCGGCCTCCCGGCGTATCTTTGCGAGCCATTCGAGCCCTGTATCGAGTCCGGGGCCTCTTTCGCCATGCAGCGACGTGCGGTTAGCCTTGTCGAACGACGCTTTGAAAATATAACCGAATCCGCGCGACTCGCACTCCGCGCGCAGTCGTTCCGCTATTCTCATCCCGAGCTCCGGCGACTCGAGCAAACAGGGGCCGGCGACGATTACGAGGTCTCCTTCTCCTATTCCACAGGCGCTTTTTTTTTCATTGACTTCAGTTGCCGCGCTACCTTGATTCTCATCTTTTCCGATATTCCCCAACCCCCATCGACCTCCTCGGATTGAACGGGATGTTTTTTCTTGCCGCCTTCGCTGCTTATCCTCGGCGCTTCGAGGATCTCCGGCATGTCCAGCGCGCATGTCCTTTGCAGCGTCTCGTACAGCCTGACTCTCGCGTCCCAGCCAAGATCGGAGGAGGCATATGAGACGACAGCGCTGAGCGCGCCCGGCCCACCTAAGAGTTTTATTCCGGCGTCTCCCATCTCGCTGCGCTTCTTTGGGTCGGAAAGCAGCTTCATGGCGGCGTTCGCTAACGCCTCCGGCGTAGGGGGCACGAGTATTTCCGCGTCCCGAAGCAGTTTTTTCTGGATAAGTTTACCACGTTCGAGGATGGAGATGACTGGCACGCCGAGACCTGCTGACACCTGGTTCGCCGTTCCTCCAAGCCCTATCAGGATGTCCGCGCCGTGAGCCGCCCGCGCTATGGGGCCGTCGAAAAGGAAGACTCTCGCCCCTCCTACCGTGATGAAGCCGTCCTCGATTTCATATTGGACGCTCGACATAAGGCGTTCCCTGTCTATGGTGGGCGCGAGAACCATGACGTACAAACACGGCGTTTTTTCGTCGAGCAGTTCAACGGCGCCGAGCAGCAGGGATATGTCCTCGTAAGCCCTGGGCCGGCTGCCGGGAAGCAAAAGGACGCGGGGCCCTCCTTCGTCCCACGGGTCGTCGCGCTCTTCGACATTCATTGCGAGATCCATTATCGGGTTGCCGTTGAAGATAGCGTCTACGCCGTCGCGGCGCAACTCCTTCTCGGTCTCTCCGTCGCGGGTCCAAACTCTGCGGGCTCTCATCCTCAGCAGGCAGCGCTCTGCCCACCAGTGTCCTCTGAGCAGTACGCTTTTTGCCGTGGCCACGAGTATGGGGGAGAGCCCCTGTCCCCAGAGCGTGTGGGCAAGAAGGTAGACGTCGCCGACGCAAAGAGGCGTCCTGAAACGTCCGGCATGTCCGCGCCACGTGTCTATCTGTTTTTTGATGTCGCCCCTGAGTCCATGTCTGAAGTCGCGGAGGAGCGCGCTGAGGGAGTATTTGACGATGCCGGCGCTCGGCAGCTCGGACGGAGGTGATATCACGTCGATGTCCCTGTCCCTGTACTCCTTGCCTGTGCCTACTAACGTAAATGCGCAGACCTCCGCCGACGCGAAGCGTTTTTTTAGCATGGAGGCGAGCAGTGCGCCGATGGCGTCCTCGCCGTACCCGTTCGACGCGACGACGAAATTCGGTCTTACGCGCTCGGTGAGCGTGTGCCAGAATTTCACGTCGTCGTCGACGGAGACCGTTATGCGAGGGACGTAAAGCGGGAGCACCATCGAGGGGTTCTCCGGCATGTTGTGTATGTCCTTTTCGGTGCAGATGAAACCAGAGGCGCCCAGCTCGGAAGCCCGCCTTTCGAGGTCGTCGAGATCCTTCCACGAGAACCTGTGGTGGTCGCGGTAGGCCCTGTTTTCGAGTATGTCGATGTCGAACGTGAGAAGCGACCTGTAAAAGCTGTCGGAGTGGCCTATGGCGGAGAAAGCCATGAATCTGCCTGGGGGCGCTTTTTGCCCCCATTCAGGCTCGAACTCGTCCAACTCACCGTTTTTAAGCGCCATCCACGAGTCGAGGGTAACGCGGGCTGTGAAAATTCTCTCCTGCGCGATCCACTTCGCCAGCTTTGCCTTCGTGGCCTCTATGGATTCGGCGGACGCCTGTTCCACCTTTGTGATGACTACTATATCGGCGCGCGAAAGCGCCCCCTCGCCCTCCCTCAGAATGCCGGAGGGGAAGAGACGCCCGTTGCCGAACGGGCATGTAGCGTCTATGAGAACCATGTCGAGGTCGCGCCCCATGCGCCTGTGCTGGAACGCGTCGTCGGCGACAGCGACGTCCGCGCCGAGTTTTTGAAGCAACCGGATGCCCTCGTACCTGTCGCGCGACACCACGACTTTCGTGTTCGGCAGCCTGTGGGCGAGCATAAGCGGCTCGTCCCCAGTGACTGTTCTGTCGGAGCTCCGCTTGTCCTGTCCGACCCAGAGCGGCGACTTTGTCTCTCCGCCGTAGCCCCGGCTGACGATCCCCACGGACAAACCGGCCTCGGAGAATTTTCGCGAGAGCATCTCGACCATGGGGGTCTTGTTTGTACCGCCGTGGCAGAGGTTGCCGACGCTTATGACAGGTATCGGCGGGTCGATGCTGCAAAGCGCGCCCCTGTCGTAGAGGGCGTTGCGGGCGCGAATCAGTGGGCTGACCATATAGCCGAGGAGGCCGAGGAGCGACCAGACGGAAATCCCCTTTTTCTCGCCCCTCGCGTAGCGGAGGTAGCTGTTGAGTAATTCAGGCATCGGGGCGCCCTGTCTTCACCGGCTCTGTGCCCTGAATGGAATAAAGCGTGAAATAGCGGCCCCTGGCGGCCATCAGTTCATCGTGGGGGCCCTCCTCCTCGACTCGGCCGTCACAGAGGACGAGTATTCTGTCCGCCTCCCTTATGGTGGAGAGTCTGTGCGCTATGACAAGAGACGTCCGTCCTCTCATAGCCTCGTTCATCGCCGACTGCACCTGCGACTCGACGAGCGTGTCGAGCGACGACGTCGCTTCGTCCATAAGAAGCATAACCGGGTCGCGTACTATTGCCCTCGCGATCGCTACCCTCTGGCGCTGTCCGCCGGAGAGGGTGACTCCGCGTTCGCCGACCTCGGCGTCGTAACCGTCAGGCAGGGACGATACGAACTCGTCGATGCCCGCCATAATAGCAGCCTTTTTTATGGACCCCGGCGACGCGTTTTCGCATCCGTACGATATGTTGTAGGCTATGCTCCCCTTCATGAGAACCGGATCCTGCGGCACAACGCCGATTTTTCGTCTGTAAGAGGCAAGGTCGAGCTCGCGCAGGTCGACGCCGTCGACGAGAATTCTGCCCCTCGTAGGGTCGTAAAATCTCAGCAACAGATCCGCGATCGTGGACTTGCCGGCGCCTGTCGTCCCAGCCACAGCGACCCTCTCGCCCGGTTTAATGCGCAGGTTCAATCCGCGCAGAACCCAAGAGTCCTCGTAGTACGCGAACCAGACGTCTTCGAAGACGATCTCGCCCAGCATGTTTTTTAAAACTGCCGGCGACGGGGGCGCCGCGACCTCGTCGCGCTCGTCGAGAACCTCGAATATCCGTTCCGCCGACGCCACGCCCTGCTGTATCGTGCTGACGACGCGCGATATCACCCTCACCGGCTGAACCAGCAGGCCGAGGTAAATTAAAAACGCGACGAGCTCGCCGGTTGTGAGCCTGCCGGCCAGAACGTCGCGGCCGCCGAGCCAGAGGATAGGCGCCATGGCCAAGTACAGAACCACCTCGACAAATCCTTCGAGGAAGCCCTTTGTCTGCGCGCCTTTAATGATAGCTCTGAAGTGTTTTCCGCTCTGGACGTTGAAGCGCTCGTACTCCATATCCTCGGTCGCGAAAGACCTCACGATGCGCACGGAAGACAGCGCCTCCTGCGCGATGCCAGCGAGCTGTGCGAGCTGCTCCTGAATTTCGCCGCCGATGCGGCGCAGCCTGTCTGACGCCCTGTCGATGGCGAGAGCCGCGAGCGGCATGACGGTGAACGTGATGAGCGTCAGTTTCCAGTTAATATAGAATAAAAAACCGAGTATTCCAATAAATGAGAAACTCTTGACGATGAGGTCGACAACAGCTGTGGACAGCACGCTTTGAAGCGTCGCGACGTCGTTGGTTATTCGTGAAAGGAACTCGCCGATGCGATGGCGGTACAGGACGCGCAGTGAGAGCCTTTGGGTCTTGTCGTAGAGTTCGAGACGCAGAGACATAATCACCTTCTGCCCAACCCACGCCATCAGGTACGAATAGCCGTAGGCGAACGCGGCCTTAAAGGCGCAGAGCGCCACCATCCCGACTGCTATCAGAGTTAGCATCGCCCAATCGCCCTTGGCGAGCACGTCGTCTATCATGTTTTTGACCAGCCAGGGGGGAGCAATTTCGAAAGCCGCGGATAACGCCATGCAGAAAAAGGCCGCGAGGAGCCTTCCCGCATACGGACGGCAGTACGTCAGAACTCTCATGTACGGTTTGAAGTCCTCGAAACGCAGCTTCAACTAAAGTGCCTCCAAGACGCGACCCGCCCAGAAATCGTAGACGCCGGGGCGACCCATGGAGGCGGCCAGCTCCCGCATCCGAGCCTCCTTGGCGCCTCTTTTTTCGTCGTCCATCTCAAGCCAGCCGAGAAGCTCCGCCGTCGCGTTTGCGCCGGTCGCGCGCTCTTGCAGCAGCTCGGGGAAAAACATCTCGTTGGCCAGGAGGTTGGGAATGGCGAAAAATATATGGCTCAGAAGAATTTTCCCAATGATCGCGGACAGCGGGCGCAGCTTGTACAGCACGACCATATATCTGCTGAGCAGAAGCGCCTCTGCCGTAGCTGTGCCGCTCGATCCGGCGACGACCTTTGAGAGCGCCATGAGCTCCCTCCCCCGTCCCTCGAAGTAATTTTGTCCCGAGGAGGCGAGCTTTGGGAGAAGGTAGTTTTTTGCGCCGTCCGACAGGCCTGGGGCCACAGAGAAAACTGGGGAGTAGCCACGCCCTGCGAGATTTTCAGCGACCTCCGAGAGAATGGGGTAGAGCTGTTCCACCTCCATTCTCCTGCTTCCAGGCAGCAGCGCCACGACTCTGTCGGGGTCGATAGCGCCTGACGGGCAGACGACCCGGCTGGCGATATCCATCTCGTCCAGCGGTTCGCCAGCAAACTCCTCTACGAGCGGATGCCCGCTCCAAAGGCTATCGACGTCGTGTTTTTGCAAAAAATCTCGCTCAAACCTGAAAAGCGGAAGGCACATGTCGACGTGCCTTCTGAGTGTGCGGACACGATAAGCGCGCCAAGCCCAGACGGACGGCGGCGATATGTAGAATATCTTCCCTCTGTAACCGCCCCGGCGCAGCTTTCTTATTAGCGGAAGATGGAAATCTGGACTGTCCGCGAGTAGCATGACGCCTGGTCTGAGACTCATGACGCTTCGAAATATCTCGCCCATGAGCTTCAATATGTCGCCGATCGCGGCAAGAATCTCGGAGAAGCCCATGATCTGCAGACGTTCGCTCATCCAGAGGGCCTCGACCCCGGCTCGCCTGCTCTCATCTCCGCAAAGTCCGCAGACGCGGCCGGAATAACCACTCGAACGGAGCTCCTCGAAAACCCTGGCGATATAATGGTCGCCCGAGACCTCGCCGGCGCTTACAAATAAAGATCCATCCATCAGGTTCAGTAATCCACCCCGACGACGGAGACGCCCTGCTCGCCGGCGACCCGGGAGAACTCGTCAGGAAACAGGATAAGCGTCCAGCCGGCCTGTATAGCGAGGCAGGAGAGACGTGCCTTCGCCATCAATTGAAGCGTCTGCGGCCCGACGATGGGAATGTCGTAGCGGGCGTCCTGCCCGCGTTTCATCATCTTCACGAGTACGCCTTTCCTGCAGAGAGCGCCGGCGCGCAGAACGGTCGCGTCCGTTCCCTCCATAGCCTCGACAGCCACGACGGACTTCCGGCTTATGACGACGCTCTGCCCGAACGACAGCGGCAGCAGTTTCCCAGCTATCTCCCTTCCGTAATCCACGTCCGCCCTCTCGTCCTCAGTCTGTTCCCTTCCCGCGATATGTCCCTCAGTCGCCAGAAGATCGCCGAGGAGATCGCGATAGCCGATCACCTCGAACCCCGCCATCTCGACGAAGTTCGCAAGCCCTCCGATGAGGGAGTGGTCGTCACGCTCAACTAGCGACGCGACGAAATCCCTGCCCATGCCGTCCAGCATCTCCGGGCGGTATATGAGGGTCTTGGGCACGAGCCCGGCGAACATCACCTGTCTCACGCCCCTCGACGCCATGTCTCGCAGCGTGCTCTCCAGCTCGGCGCGAAAAAGCGGTATGATCTTCGCCGCGTTTGGTGCGAGTTCGTCGTTATTCTCTCGCATGGCGTATATGAAGGGCTTTTTGTCATCCCCCGCCAGACGCGAGGCAATTATCTCCGGCAGAGCGCCCTCTCCCGCAATCAGTGCAATGGACATGAAACGGCCCCTTTCCTTGAAACGTATTATATTAATATTATCCCAGCCTGTTCGCGCGTCCTGTCAATATCGCGCCCACAGTCAGGAAAACTGCGTTAGGAGTCCAGGCGGCGATTGGAACTGGGACGAAACCGGCCTCGCCGAGAGATTTAAAAAGCGACATGATTACGTAGTACGCGAAAACGATCATCACGGACAGGCCGAGGCCGATGCTCGAGCTCGATCGCTGTGGTCTGCTGCCCACCGCGGCGCCGACAAGCACGAGGACGACGCTCGCCCACGGAACCGCTATTCGCAGGTGCATGTACATTCTGAGCTCTCTCGTGTCGTTCCCCTGCGACTCCGCGCTTCGAATAGCGGTCATGAGGTCATTCAGGCCCATTTCGGACGGTTTGAGCGTGGCCGAATTCAAATTGGACGGCGCAGTCGAGAGGCCGAGCATCTCCTTTTCAAAGCTGAAGAGCAGCGCGACGGAGTTATCGGGACGCACCTCGAAGACCTGGCCGTCGTACAGCCACCACGACCCGTCTATCCAGCTCCCGCGCGGCGCCGCGATCAACCTGCTGATTTTGCCGTCCTTGAACTCCTGAACGAGTATATCGCTCATCTCTCCGCTTCTTGGGCGCACCGTGCCTATGTACAGAACGCGGTTCAAATGGCCGCCGGACTCGTCCCTGATAAAGACGTGCTCCCTGAACGCCGGTGGAACAGTGCGATAGACCTCGTAGCGCAGAACGTTTGCCGCGACTCGTTCGCTCAGGGGGACGATAGTCTCGTTCATCACAAAAGCGAGGATCGATATGAACGCCCCGGCGATCACAAGCGGCTTTACGATGCGCCCGAACGAGATGCCGGCGGCCTTGAGCGCCACTAGCTCCGAGTTGCCCGACATGCCGCCGAAGCCTAAGAGCGAGGCCAAAAGGCAGCTCATGGGGATAGTGAGCACGATGACGCTTGGCAGCGAGTAGAAAAAAAGCCGGACGACTATGCCTAACGACACGCCCCTCTCTATTACCAGTTTCGCCAGTTGGAAGAGAAGGTTGCCGGAGACGAGTATCACGGTGAAGGACATTATGCCGAAAAGGAAAGGCGCCAGCATCTGCCCGAGTATAAAGCGATCCAGAATGAACTCTTCGAGGTTGGGGCGAAATTTCAACATCCCGTCATTCTGCCGCGCGGTTGACCTTAAAGATGTACTCGGCAGCGTCGCGCAGCGCACCCTCGCCGCCCCGCCTCGGGCTGATCCAGTCGGCGGCCGACAGCGCGTCCTCAGACGCGTCCGCCACGGCTATGCCGAGGCCGGCCCATTTTAAACACGGTACGTCTTGAGTGTCGTCGCCGATGAAGGCGACCTCCGAGCGGTCGAGGCCCAATTCGTCCGCTATGGCCGTGAGTGCGGCGAGCTTGTCGACAATGCCGTTTATCACTCTGGACACCCCAAGCTCCGATGCCCTCTGCGCCGTCGCCTTCGAGAAGCGTCCGCTTATGAACGCGACCTCTACGGATGATTTTTTCAGGGAAACGATGCCCAATCCGTCCTTGACGTTGAAGCGTTTGAACTCACCGCCGTTCCCGTCCAGATAGAACCCGCCGTCCGTGAGCGTGCCGTCGACATCCATGGCAACGAGGCGTATCATTCCGTTTCCGCCTGTTCCCTATCTATCCACTTCGTGAGCCCTCGCTTGAGCGACCGGATAAACGACAGTATCTCGACGGCGAACTCGTCGCCGGCGAATCGATCCTCCACTGCGGCGATCGCTTCGCCGCGCCTCATGTGTTTGTCGTAGAGGAGTTTGTAAATATTTTTTATCCTCGTCCTCTGCTCCTGCGAGAAACCGCACCTCCTGAGCCCAACTATGTTGAGTCCGCGTACCCGCGCCGGGACGCCGTCCGTCATCGAGTAAGGGGGGACGTCCTTTATAATCTTCGCCATCCCGCCGACCATCGCGTACGACCCGACCTTCACGAACTGGTGGAACCCTGTGAGCCCGCCAACTACAACATAATCGCCAATCTGCACGTGGCCGGAGAAACCCACTTTGTTCGTTATAGTGCAGTTCGAGCCAATTTTCACGTTGTGTCCCAAATGGCACCCCTCCATCAGAAGCGTTCCGCTCCCAACTACGGTCTCGTTCCCCTCGCCAGTCGCCCTGTGTATCGTCACGTTCTCGCGCAGTATAACGTCATCCGCTATCCGCACGAAGGACGTCTCCCCTCCAAAATCGTGATCCTGCGGTGGTCCGCCTAGGATCACGCTATCGAAAATATGACAGTTTTCCCCGACGCGAACAAAAGCGCCTATGCGCGTGAATGCCTCCACGCGAGTGCCGTCTCCGATAATGGCGCCCCCGTCGACGACGGAGAACGGGCCTATCTCGACACCTTCGCCCAGTTCGGCCGAGGGCGAGACCAGTGCCGTGGTGTGGATGGAGACGCCGCTCATAGCTCTATTCCTGCCCGTCCTGCATGGTGAGCGTCGTTGCGCTCACGAAGCCGAGGACAGCCTCGGCCACGATTTCGCCGTCCACTGTGCCGACGAACTTCATCTTGCCGACCTTCCCGCGAAAGCGAAGCAGCGTGGCCTCCGTACGCAGTTGGTCGCCCGGTTTTACCGGTTTCCTGAACTTCGCCTCGTAGACGGTTGTGAGGAAGACTATCCTGCGCCCTCCATCGGGCGAGTCCTCTTTTTTTTGGGCGCACGCCATCATGACGCTGCCGACCTGTCCCATGGCTTCCAGTATGAGCACTCCGGGCATTACCGGTTCGGACGGGAAGTGCCCCTGAAAGAACGGCTCGTTTATGGTCACGTTTTTTATTCCTATGATCCTCTTCTCCTCACCCTCCATGTCGACCTCCAGTATGCGATCGACAAGGAGAAACGGGTATCTGTGAGGAAGAAACTCCATTATTCGGTTTACATCGTACAGATATTCGCTGCCGCTCTCCTTCGTTCCGGCCATTTTTTACGCCGCCCCTTTCTATTTACGCATAAACCCTCAGGCGATTCACGAGCCTCGAATGAAGATCGTGCCCGCCGCGGACGCAGATGTAATGAGCCCTTATCGGCGAGCCCGCGAGAGCCGAGTCGCCTAGCAGATCCAGAATCTTGTGCGCCGCGCACTCGTTTTCAAGTCTGTAAGCGGGTTTGCCCGATCTGGAGTCAATTGTGATCGCGTTGTCGGCAGACGCGCCCCTGGCGAGCCCCGCGAGGCGCAGCGCTTCGACCTCGCTCTCGAGGCCAAACGTTCTCGCCGGCGCCACGTCCCTCATAAACGACTCGGGGGTGATCGTAACGTCTTTCATCTCCGTCCCCACGGAGGTTCCAGGGTAGTCGATCACATAGATTATCCTGAGCTCCCGCGATGGAAGGGCGACGAGGCTCGACGCGCCGTCCTCCACGCAGACCGGCGCCGGCAGATCTGTGAACTTTGCCGGTTCGTTTTTTTCGGTCACGTCCTCGGCGAAACGCTCGGCGAACGGCAGAGCGCTTCCGTCGAGTATCGGGATCTCCGAACCCGGTCTCGCCTCAATTAAAGCGTCGTCTATCCCGAGCCCGACGAGCGACGCCAGCAGGTGTTCGACGGTTCCGAGTATCTGTCCGCCGGGGAAGGCTATCGACGTTCTCCTTCTCGTCTCGGCGTACCTCGCGTCCCGTATCGAAAATCGTGTATCGCCGAAAGCGAAGCATATGCCCGCGTCCTCAGCCAGAGGGGAGACCCTGACGGATGAGCGCTCCCCGGAGTGCACCCCTATGCCCTCGAATACGTATGAAGCGCCTAACGTGCTCCTAGAGCTCATCGTTCCTCTTGTCGCCCAGGCCGGATTTTTCAAGAATTTTTTCGATCTTCCTGATACGCTCTGTGTGATCGCGAACATGCCTCAAAGAAGCCTGAAAGCGCGTCTCAACCATGTGTTCCTGCGCCGGGAAGCCGGAGACTGTCAGACCGTCCCGCACGTTTTTCGTAACGCCGGATCTGCCCGCGATGGTTACTCCATTCCCGATGGTAACGTGGTCGGCGATTCCGACCATTCCGCCGGCTATGACGCCGCGACCTATCGTTACGCTTCCCCCGATCCCGGTGCAACCCGCCATCACGGAATCATTGCCGATGTCGCAGTTGTGGGCAACGTGGAGCAGGCTCCCAAGCTTCGTCCCGCGCCGCACTCGAGTCACTCCGAACGTTGCCCGGTCTATCGTGCTGTTCGGACCTATCTCTACATCGTCCTCTATTATAACAATGCCGATCTGGGGGATTTTTCGCCAGCCGCCGTCGGTCTGGACGTGTCCGAAACCGTCACACCCGACGGTGACGCCGGAGTGTATTATGACCCTGCTGCCGATCTCGACGAAGTCATGAAGGGCGACACACGCCTCGATCCTGCTGTCGCTGCCTATCACGACGTCTCTGCCGACAAAGACATTTCCCTGGAGCACAGTCCGGTCGCCTATATTGGCGCCCTCGGTGAGAACGCAGCACGGTCCTATATATACACCTTCGCCTATGGAACACCCTTCAGCCAGGCTGGCGGAAGGGTGGACGCCAGGGGTGCGGGCGGCGCGGCGGTCAAAAAGCGTAAGCAGGTCGACGAGCGCTTCGCGCGGTGACTCGTGCTCGATCCCGTCCCGCCCCGACAAGGTTCCGCTTTTCGTCAGCACCGGTATGTTGTGGGGAATTAATTCCAGTATACCGTGATCCCACACGACGCACAACATGCCCTCCCTGCACTCGGCTGGAGAACAGACTCCGTTTATGACCCGATCGCCGTCTCCGACGACTGTTCCCCCGGAGACCCTAGCGACCTCGCGCAGCGTTACTGCAGGCATTCTTATCCGCTCCCTCTCATTTACAAATTGACGAGCGCCCTGACGTTCCACGGGTCGCTGCTTCTGGAGTCGTAGTGAACCTCTATGGAGATGAAATCATTTATGCGATAACCCAGCGCGCCGTCAGTCTCTCCGCCGTCGCTGCATCTTATCCACGCGTAGGGGCTGCGCGTTTTTGGGTCGATGGACGCTCGCATCCACCATGCGTTATCGAGGTCGCTCCATTCGGCGCCGAGCCAGACGCTGCGCCAGGGGGACCACCTCATACCGAGCCGCGTTTCGAGATCCCAGTCGTCGAGGGTGACGATAAGCTCCGTGTACAGCTCCATGTCCCAGCGAGGGAGGATCTGCGCCCTCCTGCCAAAGTGAAGGCCAATCTCAGGGTATCTGTCCGCCGCTCCGGCGTAGACCGCCATCCATACCCACGCGGCGTAGCGCCGGCTTTCGAGGTCTATGTCCACCTCGGAGATAGGGCCGGGTCTGACGCTGATCTCTGGCTGCGCCTTTGCGTTTTCCACGAACTTCTCCTCCGCCAGAATATTTTTACCGAGCAGAGCGAAGTCGTCTCTGTGCCGCTCGAGCCAAGGGACGGGAATGCCTATAACCGGCGCAAAGCCGGAGAGCAGGTCGTCCTTGAGGTTCGAGTGGAGCACGACCGGTATCGAGGAGGATGAAATGCTTGACGTCACAGCGAGGGTCAGAGGCTGTTCCGGAACGAAGGATATCTCAAGAATCGCGCCATCCGCAACGTTGCGAACCATCAGCGATACCCTCCAGCCTGGCAGGCGATCCTCGAATATCCCGTCCATCGTCCTTTTCAGATCCATGTCACCCCACGACAGAGCCTCGACAGGTACGCCGTCCATCATGGGAGAGATACGCTCGCCGAGGTCGGCGGTGTCTGAATTGAACCAACTGTCGACTGGAGGGCTGAGGTTAGGCTGTATCAGCGCGACATCCCATCGGGGAGGCGACGAGCTCGTACGAAGCCTCACTGTCACGTCGACGCCCCGGAACGACACGGAATCCACCGTGAAACCCGGGAGAAGCCGATCCGCTACGACTGTAAGGAGCTGCTTCTTTGTATCGGTCGTTTCGCTGGATGCTATGTGATCGTAAACGGCCTCCAGACTGCGCTCCGCTCCAGCAGTGAGCCATTCGTTCAGGCCCTCCACGCGGACAGCCGCGCAAGCTGACGTGGCCGGAAACGCCGTAAAAAAGAACAAAGTTGCGGCGCACGCCGCCGCAACTCCGAACTGATATACCGTAGAAACCTTGGCACTAAAACATCTCGCCAAATCCGAAGTGAATCCTCGATTCGTCATCGCCCTGCGCAAAGTCGAGCCTCAGGTTGCCAAGCGGAGTGTTAACCCTGACGCCCAGGCCGTATCCCTTCGCCATGTCGCCAAAGTCGAAGCCCTCGCCGACGTTACTGTCCCACACCTTGCCTATGTCGTAGAACATCACGAGCGAGACAGTGCGGTGAACCGGCAGACGCACCTCGCCGTTGAAGAGGAACATTTGGTCGCCTCGGAAGCGTTTGTCCTCATAGCCCCTGAGAGTGTTGTCGCCGCCCATAGTGTAGTCCACCGCCCATGGGAGGTAACCGTCCGCGTCCCCGATCATCATCCTCATAGCGATGATCGGTGGTATGTCGTTGACGGTGAAGCTTCTCTCGAACAGTTGCGTGAGGAACTCGAGGGGCGTGTAGTAGCGAGCCTCGAACCAGTACTTCCAGTATGACCAGTCTCCGCCCAGAGCCTCGAGCCCTTTCTCCACGTGGATGGATTCATTGTCCCCCTTTGGGAAAACCGAGTAAGGATCCATGTTGTCGCGCCTCAGGACGCCAGTCACGTTGAAATTTTCGCCGCTCTGCATCTCCTCGAGCTGCTGCGGGGAGGGGAGCGCGTCGCCGCGGGGTTCAATTTCGATGTCCTGCCACTCTGTGGTCAGATACCAACTCAGCTTCGAGCGCTCCGAGAATTTGCGCCCCGCGCCGATATATCCGCCTTTTCTGTCCTCGTCGTAGTCGAACTGGTACACGTCCTCCTGGTAGTAGGAGAGGTCGTCCCAGGCGCGTTTGTAGGCGCCGATGCGCCACGCGTACACCTTCGGATCCATGTACGGTTGTTCGAGAGTGAGCCAATACTGCTCCCTGTCGCCAAGCTCGAAGCCAACGCCCAGATGTTCGCCCCTCCCGCGCCAGTTATTGTCGCTGTAGGATATTCCGCCGCTGAAGCCGCTCTGCGTGCCGTAGCCGATCGAGATGCCTATCTTTCCGGTTTTGGCCTCGGCCAGCGTGAGTATCAGGTTTATTATCTCCGGCGCATCCCCCGGTTCGAAGCCGACGCTCACGTCCTCGAAGTAACCGAGCCCCTGAAGCTTGCTCAACGTGTAGCGCAGCCTGGTGGCGTTGAAGTGATCGCCGGCTTTTATGCCTATCTGACGGTCGATAACGTATGTTTTTGTTCTTGTGTTGCCCTGAATTACGACCTCGCCTATTTTTGGCTCGACCATGTAGACGTTCACGACCTTGCCCTCGATCTTGACGTCGCTTACGCGCGCCATGACGTACCCGTCCTGCTGGTACCTGTCCTTGAGCCGTTGGAGGTCGTTGCGGAAAAACACTCTGTTGAAGATCATGCCCGGTTTTGTGAAGCAGAGGTCTAGCAGTTGATCCTCGCTGTAAATGGTATTTCCGAAGAAATTGATGTCGTCGATTATCGGGTTTTCAGTGACCGTGAAGATTACCCGGACGCCGTCTATCTCATCCTCGATGCGGAAGTCCACGTTAGAGTAGAATCCCTGTTCGAAAATGGCGTCGGCGTCGCGAGACAGCCTGTTCTGATCCATTGGGGCGCCGATTTGGGACGTAACGACTGAAAGAATATGGTCGCTCACGACCTCGGAGTTTCCTTCGAGGCCGATGGAGAGAATGGTAGGTCCCTGAAGCCTCTGACGCCTTTCGGTGCGCTCCTGCGAGGGTGGCCGTCCCTCGGAAAGCGGTTCATCCGCGCTCGGTGTCTCCACGTTCGAGAGATCCATCTCCTGGATGGGTTTTCTCTCGGGTTCCTGTTCCCCAATTACGAGCGGGATCCCTCCTACTTCGGAATCGGCCGCTTGCGCGGTCGGTACTGACGAGAGGAGCAGCGCGAACACCGCAAACCACGTCAGAATGCGAAAAACGCTTTTCCCTCTCGTTTGAAAATCCTTTGTCAGGTGCATGACAAACCACTCCCCGAATAAATGTCTAAATCTCTGAACGTTAAAACTTCTGACTTGTGCGAAATGTGTATTTTTATTTAATGGAAATAACCATCACGGCGGGCTCGGATACTCTCAGCGCTCTTTGCCCAACCTGAATGAGGGATATGACCTCCTCAACGGATGGCTCCGAGGCTGCGGCGGTTTTGGCGGGCTCGGAGGTCGGCGTTTCCTTCATTGCCTCAGCGACTATATCCTCGCGTGCGCGTAAGACTGCGACCTTCTCGAAAACGACAGGCTTCGCGGCCTCAGTAGGCTGAATTACAGGGAGCTGAGACGCCGCCGCGGTTCCGATCCGCGCCGTGTCTGAATTTGGCAGTTCCATTGAGAGCACGACTCGCCCAGTGTTGTGGTTGCTCAAACTCTCCCTGAGCGCCTGAAGAATGTCGCTCTCGGTACTTGTGATCACAGCTACTTCGCTCTGAAAACCATGAAAAGGACGATCCTGGTCGAGCGAAAGAGGAAGGCCTGACGCCAAAACGAGAGCGGCCGCGATGGTCGCGACCCTCAAGCGGGGCAAAACGGAGCTTTTCGAGAAGCCGCGCCTATCGAGTGTTTCGTCCTCCGCCACTTTCCATAGCTCCTCTCGAAACTCCCTGGCCTCCGCCTCCATGCACTCTATCTCAAACATGGCGGAACTCCAGGACGCGCAACCGCAAGCGGATACGCAACGCTTCAACCAGCGCTCAATTCGTCTGAGCCTCTTGTCGAACCTGTTGTCCTTCCTCTCGTTTTTTGTTTCGTCCACTTGGCGGCACCCCCTAGCCTGCAAAATCACGCGATATCCACGGCCTCTATAATTCTCACAAGTTACGCGCCAGAGGTAGCGTCGCCTTTTGAAAACCAGCTCCTGAGGTGCGAAAGCGCTTTTCGCTGCAGCCTGTAGATGTGGCTTATTCCCACTCCCTGCTCGCTTGCGACATCCGCCGCCCGCCGCCCCTCTATGATAAGCGACCTCACGACCTCCATCTCCTTGCGCGGGAGACTGCCGAGCCCATCTTTGATCGCGAGCGACCACTCCATCCCGTCGAGGTCGTTTTCGAACGAGTCGTCGCGCTCCAAGTACTCATCCTCGACCGGCAGGGGCGCTCTGGCCTCCGAGCGCTGAAGGAAGTTCGCCATGCGGCCGCGCACCTTGTAGTACGCATAGGTGATGAAACGGTTGTTGCGCGCGGTCTCGAAGTTGTCGGCGGCGGCTATCAGGCCTATCATGCCCTCCTGGATGAGATCGGGATAAGCGTTGTAGGACACGCGGAATTTTTTGGCGAGCCAGAAGACCATTGGCCGATAAGCAAGTATGATCCGTTCTCTTGAATCGTCGTCGCCCTCCGCTATTTTCTCCCAGAGAAGACGCTCCTCAGCTGGGTCGAGGGATTTTCCAGCGTTTTCAGTTTTCACAAATTTATCCTCCGGTATATTTTCAATAATCTCACGTGATTTTACCACAAGAGTCCCAGCTTTTGCCCCTTGAAAAAACAAAGGAGATATCTTAACAGGGCCTTTTTTAACGCGGAAACACAAGAGACGGTATCGCCCGGTCGTCGAGCCTGAGGTGGTTGGTGTCGTTCGACAGCAGCATTGAGGCACTCTTTTTCCAGATGTCTATCACAGTCACCGAGCAGTTGTCGAAGCGCATCCGCCACAGCAGGTCGATTCTGTCGAAGCCCAGCAGTACAGCGGCAAGCGCCCTTATCACCCCGCCGTGGGCCACTACAAACGTGTCCTCGCCCGGCGAGCCAGCCTCTATCAGCTCATCCGCGAATGTTTTAGATCGTCCGAAGACGTCCGAGAGGGACTCACCGCCCTCCGGGACGCAAAAAAACGGGGTCTCACGCCATTTCGAGAACGTGTCTCCGTCGATCTCCTTTATCTCAGAGACGGTCAGGCCCTCCCAGATGCCGAACGAGATCTCCACCAGCTCTTTTTTTGTCGTTATCTCGGCCGAGGAGGGGTTGTGTTCCATTATGATCTCCGTTGTGCGGCGCGCGCGCGACAGAGGACTCGTGAGGACCCTGTCCGCCGGCACGAGGGATAATCGGAGGCCGACCCTGCGGGCTTGCTCGAGGCCTTCGTCGTCGAGCGGGACGTCAGATATGCCCTGATAGCGAAACTCCTTGTTCCATGCGGTCTCGCCATGCCTTACAAGAAAAACCCTGTGACTGTCACGTTCGCTGTCCATAAAAAGCCCCCTGTTTGCAGCCGCGTGCCAAAACCGGATAATAATGCCGGCATTTACCCCGAAAGCGGGCAACGGGAAAAACTGTCATATCCGCCGGGGCGCAAAAAAAGCGGAGCCGTCGAGGCTCCGCGTCTTTATTGTCGTCATGACCGCCGACGCCCGAAAAACTTATTCAGCTTACTTGGAGAAGAGCTCGACGACGAGTATCTCGTTTACGTCGATGGGAATCTCGTTCCTCATTGGCTCGCGGATCAGCGTACCGCTGAACTGCTCGACGTTCCTTTCGATGTAGGGAACCTGGAAGCCCTTCAGATCCTGGAAGTTCGTCCTGATCAGCTCGTTGTCCCGCGACTTCTCGCGGAGCGATATCACGTCTCCCGCCTTACAGGCATAGGACGGAATGTCGACCTTTCGGCCGTTGACGAGCACATGTCCGTGGTTTACGATCTGGCGCGACTGGCGGATGGAACGCCCGAAGCCAATGCGGTAGACCAGGTTGTCGAGGCGGCACTCGAGGCCTTTTAGCATCGCCGTGCCCGTAGCCTCGGAGCTTTTCTGCCCGCGCTTGTAGTATCTGACGAACTGGCGCTCCAGAACGCCGTAATACGCCTTGATCTTCTGCTTTTCCATAAGCTGGAGGCCGTACTCCGATGTTTTCCTTCCGGCCCGGCCGCCCTTCTGGGCTTGCTGACTGACCCTCTTCAGTGCCTTTGGGTGGTTGTAGACGTTTACTCCCAGTCTGCGACAGAGCTTAAACCTGGGCTCTCTTCTCGTTGCCATGCCGACACTCCTTTTCAAATGCGGAAATTTTTATTCTGAGGTCGCGCCCGGTTGCCCCGACGCCCCATTTTCAGAAAATCCATCCAGCCTGAAACCCTGAGGGGCCAAGGTCAAAAACAGACGCCTTCGCGCTACCCTCCGACAAACACCGCTTGGTAATTTTGATCTTCGTGCCCTTTACAATAGAGCTTATGGATCTTACCACCGGCGCCGAAAAAAGTAAACAGTCCCTGCGGAACCTCACACCACAGGTGTTCATTTCATCGCGTAAAATTGCCCGCTCGTCAAAACGTCAGTTCGATATCTTCGGGCTCTTTCGTTATCAGCGTGACGCCGTCGCTCTTGAGCCTGAACGCGACTACGCCTGGCAGGGCTC
This sequence comes from Synergistaceae bacterium, assembly GCA_031289775.1. Taxonomy (GTDB): domain Bacteria; phylum Synergistota; class Synergistia; order Synergistales; family Synergistaceae; genus JAITOY01. The sequence goes on along the minus strand of JAITOY010000008.1, from coordinate 28,291 downwards.
TCAGAAATGAACCTTCCTGTTCCATTAGATCTGGCGGGCCCATCTTCTTCGTCTCGACGGGGGGGCGGATGATCAGCCTGCACCCGGAGGACAGCCACGAGGAGATGTATGAGTTCACGGACGCGTTCCCGTGGAGAGTTCTGTCGCCCAGGAATGTGAGCGTCACGGATGAGTCCCCGATGGTTTCCGTCCCCAAAACGCTCTTCACTCTCCACTCGATCCCTGTTGGAAACGGTTCATCCGTCAGCCAGATTATCCCGGATAGCTGCCAGATGTTGTACTCCTCGTATTCGTCGCCGCGCACTGTCAGCGTAACGGAATCTCCCTTGCTCCAGAAAACCGTGTTAGGGTCTTCCGCCGCCTCGTATTTGGCGCCGGAGGCGGAGATGGCGCTCTTCATTGAAAAGTTCTCCCCATCGACCGTGAGGGCGAACTCGTCTTCGTTCATGTCCCTTATGAGGACATACCTCGAATACTCACGTCCGCCTACAGTCAGGAGCGCTTTCCGCCCCCTGGCTTCAAACGCCGAGGACGAATCGCCCTTCTCCTCGTATCTCTCACCCGAGTCGGATGGGACTCGTTCCAGGACATGCAGCGCCCCCCCCTGAAAGACAAACAGCGCGTCCCCAGCGCCGGCGGCAAAGGAGGACGAGGCCAGGAAAACCGGGAACGTCAGGGTTATAAGCACAAACGCGGCATTGCAAATTTTTCTCGACATCATGGACACCACCTATCTGGTTATTTCATGGGACAATTCTACCAGATCTGGGATAGTTTAACGCGCAAGCGCCCTCAAAATACGTATTATTACGAGGTGGACACATTGAATGGCTCTATCCGCCGCAATATTCGTAAGCGGAAGTCGGGAAAAACGGGAGGGCCCCGATGGGGCCCTCCCTCAAGCGTATATCACTTATTTTTTTTTGTCCTGGGAACGCGGCACATCATCTGATAGAGCGCTATTATCCAACATGACCCGCTCCGGCGCCCTGGCAAAGACGCCGGCGTTTAGCGACGCGCTCGGCGCAAGCGGCGCGGCGGAGGCGGGCGCCTGCCTGAGCGCTCCGGCGAAAACGAAGCACACCGCTATCACAAGCGCTCCAGAGGTCAGGACGGCTCGGTGAAAAATATGTCCGCTCCCGGCCGGCCGCGCCGTATCACTCCTGTGTTTCAAAAAATTTCTCACTCTCAAACACTCCTTTTTAGCAAAGCGTCTCATTTCATTATCCAATAGTTCGTCACGGAAGCGCCCATCTCCGGTTTGGTGTGTCCGCGCAGGGATTTGAATATCCACCCAGTGCTGCCAGCGCTGGGGTCGGTAGGATCAAAAGAAGCCTCCAGATCGCCATTCGTTTTATGTGCGCTGACGCTGGCAGCTAAAGCGTTTGGATCGCTGATGTCGAACGTGATGCCGATGGTCTCCGTGCCGCCCTGCAGGCTCAGGGTGATGCCAGTGATCATAGAGCCCCCGAACTCGATGTACTTGGCGCCGTTCTTCCACCTGATCCCGCCCCCCGTAAGCAGATCCAGAACGTACAGGCGGCTCTTGCCCAGCGGTTTTTCATCCGCGCAGGCGCCGCTGCCGCCAGTGCTTATAATCTCTGGTATGTACGTCGCGAAAAACACCTCGTTCCCCAGGATGTCCGGCTGAGCGGAAGCGTATTCCTCGCCGTGCCCGGCTGTGGCGCCTTGCAGAGGAATGAACCAGCCCGGGGCCGAGGACGGCATCTTGGAGTCGTCGGATCTGCCGAGCTGTGTCCACGAGCCCCTGCGCGACGTGCCCGCGGACGCGTCGGCGAGGTCGGGCAGCTTGAAGCTGTAGATCATCTGACTCTTGTTTCTTACGAGCGCGCTGTCGTTGTCGTCGTTGCCAAGGGTGCCGACGTTCGCCGTCCCACCCGCGGCATATAAGTTCGAGTCGCCATGCACTGAGGCGATCACTACGCCGAACGGGCTCGAGTAGCTGGCCGTCGGGGGGTCGTTATCGAGCCTGAGCGTCGCGGCCGTCCTCAGCTTCCAGTTGGCGTCGGAGAGGAGCCTGCTGCCGTCGGGGTTTTCCATCATCAGCACGAAGATGTTGCCCCTGTTGTCGGACGCGAACACCTGGCCCGCGACGTGGTTCCCGTGATTTGCGTCTGGAGCGACGGCTTTGCGCAGGACAGGCTTGGACACCATCATGCCCATATAAGGCGCCGGGCCGAAGTCGGCGGATCCGACCCTCCAGCTGCTCTCGGTCAGAGACGCGCTGTTGAAGACCTTCACCCACTGCGCCGAGTTGTCGAAGGCGGTGTGTTTCGCGGCGTCCGGGTCGATGATGTAAAGAGCGGCGCCCATCCTGCCGTTGTTGGCGAGGTCGAGCGAGCGCTGCAGCCCGCCGGGAAGGACGATTATGTTTCTGGGCTCCGTGGCGCCCAGCTGCATCATCACGCCGGCCTCCGGCTTCGGGCTGTTATACCCGAGCTGATAGAACGGGTGCGCGTCCGGGTTGGCATAGATGCCGCCTACGCCCGTCCAGTTCGGCGTGACGGTGGAGACGGCCGGCTCATTTTCGGAGGCCTTCATGCGCAGCAGCGTCAGCGTACCGTCCGCGTTCTCTATCGTCTCGCGGTACCAGTAGAACTTGGGCGCGCTCGGGCTTGTGACGTCCATCGTATAAATGCCGTTGCCGGCCCGCCCGAGGGTTCCGATAAGGTACAAACCCCACCCCGGCTTGCTCGCGATGTTGAACGCGCGCGACTGCACGGGGCCGTCCAGCACGTACGCCGGTATGGAGCTGATGGGGATGTCGTCGCTCGTGTTGGAGGCGAACTCAGAGACGTCTATCCACCGCATCGCGTATCCCGCTCCCTGCGTAATTCGCCCCATCTTGAGCGACGGGAGGCGAAGGGGCAGGAGGGATGACGGCGGGAGAATGGAGTACTGCTCCAGGTTCGCGCCGCTGCTCTGCGGATTTACCACGTGCAGGACGCCGTCGTTCGTCTGCGCGTAGAGCCTCGTGTCGATGCTCCGCATGGAATCCGCCCACGCCGCATACCCGTTGAACGGGAGGAAGTCGCGATCCGGCGGGCTCACGAGAGCGGTTCCGGACTGCCCGAAGTCGGAGAGCATGGAGCGTCTGGACGTGTTCACGTTGTCGTAGTATGAGAAGTCCCACCCGTAGAACCAGTTCACCAGCGCCCTGGACGGGTGCAGCCGGTCAGTCATGGGATCCTGCGTGGCCGGCATCGTCGGCGGCCTCAGGTTCGACTTGTCCATGGAGGCTACAAACGCGTTCGTCACCCCGATCATAGACGCGATCGGGTGCTCGGTGCTGTCCGTCATGCTGGCGGTATATCCCAGCGACGTGAGAGCGTTGTTATGCCAGTAGTAGACCTTGCGTGGCGGCGTGACGGAGTTTGTTCCTCGCGCTTTGATGAGCGTATCGTTCAGCTCCCACTTCTCCGTCGTGGCCGTGTTCCCGTATGAGTCCTTCGTGGATGTGAAGCGCGACATGGTGCCGACCCACTGGTCGAACATGTTTATGCGATACCCGGTGGAGAAGAGGTTGAAGGCGTTCGGGTCGGTGTTGCTGGCCTGGTCGTCCATCTTCGAGCCCTCTGTCAGAGGCCCCGGCGAGGGCTGTATCTCGTTGTTGATGCGCGCCAGCACCGCGCGCAGCGCCTGCATGAGGCCCTCGACGTCGTTGGCGAAGTACGCGTGCGCGCCTGTGTTGCCTATGTCGCCGGACCTCGCGATCGCGTCCAGTTTATCGCGAAGAGGCTGTACACCGGGGTCGACAGGGTCGACGAAGCCGACGACGAGCGTCCTCACTCCGTCCTTGAGACGGATGCTTTTAAATTGATTCTGCCCGCTGACCACGTTGTCGAGCGCAGTCAGGTTGTTGTTTTTCGTGTAATTGTACAGATCCTCGGCCGCCTTGGCCGCCGAGTACTCCGAGCTGTCGTCGCCAGCCGTGAAGATGACGACCCAGTTCTTGTCGCACTCATCCATAAGCGGGAACGACACCTGCGGCGCGACATTGACGTTATACGCGCTGGTGGTGACGCCGCCGACGCCGTCCACCGGGGGAGAGAAGAAGTCGAGAACGGTCCCCAGCGCCTCGCCGGAATTTTGTCTGAAATAGTTTCCAACCCCATTGGCGGGATTGGTGTTGAGAGCGGCGCCGTACGCCCCGGCTATCGAAGATGTGGTAACAGCCGTCCTGCTGGAGAACACGACGCCCGGCCGGCCCAGCACGTCGGTCTGGCCGAGCATCGTAGAGCGGTTGAGCTGCGGGTGCCCCGGGTAAATGGCGGTGCTGAGGAATGTTATCCCGTCCCCGAACAGCTCCGGATTTTTGAAGAAGTAGGGGGCGCCGGCGACGTTCAGGGTATTGTCCTCGAACCCGTCCAGCCACAGACGGAACTGGTTTATGTGCTCCTCCGAGTACTCCCTGATCGGAACCCTCAGGTACGCGCGGTTCACAAGCCTCCATATCATGGAGGTTTTAGGATAGACGGCGCTGTCGTAATAGTCGCGGTCTATACCCCAGTAGGCGGCGGAGCCGCTCCCGTAACCGGCGCTGCCGGTCCCACACCCAGTGGACCAGCTTGGCGCGGTGCCGTGAGAGAATGGCGGGTTCGGCAGGGTGCCTCCGTAGTTTACGCCTACGCCCCAGGGGGCTACTTTATAAAAATCAGCGGTCCAGGATGTGCCGGGCCCGTTGAGCTCCTGGAAGGTAGTGGCCATGCCGATGCGCAGGTTTTCTATCAGTACCGTGTCGGAGAGCACACGCCACATGACGAGCTTCATCTTGTACATGCGGCTGTCGTTCGGCACGAGCATGTCCGTGGTGATCGTCCCGCCGGGCTGCGCCGACTTGTTGGCCTCGTTCCTGAAGATGAGTCCGTACGGCGCGGCGGCCGCGCCCATCGGGTTGTTGGCCTCCTCGTACGGCGAGTAATAATCGTTTATGTGCTGCGCGAGCGTATCCCCGGTTTTCCAGTTGTTTGTCGCGTCGAGATCGCGCCCGTAACGGTCGGCGCCCGTAGTGGCCGGCCGGCCGCCGTGCCCGTAAGTGGCCTGCGCCAGCATCGCTGCGGCTGTGGCCTGGTTCGCGGCGGTATATCCCGGAAGGACGTTTGCGCCCTGAACCGGCATGGTCCCAAGCGGCGAAAATGTCATCGGCGAGCCGGTATCGAGCATAAAGAGAACGTTCGCTCTGCGGGGCAGCATTATCTTGTCGTTGTCCCTCATAACGACCTCCTCCTTGCGCGGCGAAATTATATTCGCCGGCAGGGTCACCGCCCACGCCTTGAGATCCTCGAGGTTCATCGACGCAAACAGGGCGACGGCGGCCAGTGACGAGACTATCAACACCGCCTCGAAAAAAGCGGCGCTTTTCTTGTTTTTCATCAGTCTTATCCTCCTAAATTCTCTCGATTCTAAGGTACAAGATCCCCGGAGATGAGGTTGCTCTGCACAATCGATGTGTCGAGCACCTTTATCTTTTTATTGTCATGAGCGTCGCTTATTTCCAGTGTCGCGCGTATGAGATAGACGCCGGAATTTGTGGAACCTCCGCTGCGCAATGGCTCGGTGGCGTCGGTCTCCTCGCGATCAACCTCCTCCCAGGTATTGCCTGTGAGCATGACGCTCGGAGGCAGTTTCGCTCTCTCCTCAGGCAATATAGAGGGATTCAACACCGGGTTGTACTGCATGTCGAAAATCTGGACAATGATCTTCCCAGCCGTCGCTCCTGCCCTCCCGGCCATCTCGCCCACGGAAAGATCCTTCTTGTAGACCACGCCGCTATCCCCGATGTCCAGCAGCAGATCATCCAGCTCGTCGACGTCGTTCACGTGCATCCCCTGCGGCGGAGGGTCTTCGTTGGCCATGAATTCTTTCAGTATGGCCTTGCCTTTTTCGACTCCGTCATGGAGCAAATTGTAATCCAGCTTGCTCACGCCGGAAGCCCTCATGGAACCGCCGAAAGACTCGAAATTGGACATAATGGCCCCCACTAACGCCAACCCGACAAACGCTATGATAAGCACAGCCGCCAGTGAGAAGGCTCTCTTTTTACCCAAGCGAAACACTTTTTCTTTCACTGCCGACATCTCATGTGACCCTCCCCCAATTCAGGAATGACAAATACGCAAACAACCCCTCCGGAACCTTTCTAATGAAGCGCGTGCGTCTCAAGTAATCGAGATCCGCTCTTTGAATCGAGCACTTCATCGAAAATTTTCAATGAGAACCGCCTCCCCGCCGACTGACCTCTGAGGAATTACAAGGGACCAAAGAACTATATAAACTATTCATATTTCCCCAAATTATACAAGGATATATTACTCAACCTATCGAGAATAGTCAATTTTCAAACTATTGGAGAATAGGCTGGAAATCAGGGATACAGTTTGAATAAAACGACAGTGACGCGTGTTTGTTTTTATTATAGCTGAGAGTTCGGCTAATTTCTTTTTATTCTCTTGATAATTGCCTATGTTTGAAATCGAATAACTCCATAATAAAGAAATTTCCTGCCGCCGCGTTTTTATAACCCTTGCGTTGCCTGTGTATTTATAGAGCATCTCACATGCCGAGAGGACTAAATAGCCATACAATATATCGAGAATTGCCATGCTATTAAAATAAATTGTCAAAATTTCGACTAAATTTAAATTAAAATAGCCGTAATATCGTTTTACTCAAAGATAAATCCAGATTTATCGCCTATTCCCTAATGTTCAAAAAATTGACTATTTTTGATGTAGAGAGTAGTATTTCTCATATATTTTGAGGAAATATGAATAGCATCATGTAGTTCTCTGGTCCTATGTAATTCTTGTAAAGTAAAGAAAGATCAATGGAGGAGGTTCCTTTTGATGTTATTCAGTACAGCGGATTTCTCGGCGGAAATAGCGGGTCAAAAAGCAAGTAAAAAATTCCAGGACGGAGGTTTTGAATTATGAACGCAAAAAATTTGAACCTGACAAGGAGATTTTACGCGACGCTGACGTTGGCGCTCTTCATGTTCCAGTTCGCGCCGCCGCTGCTGACGGTTGCGGCCGCAGCGACGTGGCCGCTCGAGGGGGACGTCGTTCTCAGGGCGCCGCGCAAATCCGACGTCGCGGTGGCGGACAACGACGACTTCAGCAACCCGCTTTTGAAGGCAAACGTGCTCTTCCTCATCGATACGACGGACGCCATGTCGTTCACTCCCAACGCCGTACCCCCGCGTGTGAGCAGAATAAGGCAGTGGTATAACTCCAATTACGAGGGCGCGCATTATCCGAGGACTCAGCAGGCGTATTATCCAGGCCTCAACGTCATCGATGAGATCAACAAAAGGATGGAGAAGGCGACGTTCGGCATAGGCGCGCTGCCGACAGCCTGGAGCGGCGCAAACCTGACCACTACGGCGCGCAACCTCTACGGCAGAGATCTCAACAAAGACAATAACTACGTGAGGCATTCAAACAACATCGCCGAGGATCTGGCCTTGAACAGCGCGAATTATTACGCGCCGTTCGCCGTCTCCGGCGCGACTCTGAAAAATGGCTACTCGTCGCAGACGACAAAGTTGCAGGTCGGCTATAAAGACTTCGACTCCGTGTATGGGGATGGAACCATCAGTTGGAGTTCCAGTGAGATGGAAAAATATTTTGGAACGGAGCAGACAAATTACACGTACAGCACCAACGTCAACCAGGAGGCAGCCTATCCGTACGCGCTCATATTCAAGAACCCGCAATACTGGAAGACTGGCAAGGCTAATTTCAACCCGGATACCGACCAGGATGAGCTTGTCCCCAACGACAGCAGGATGTACCAGACGAAGCTCGTCCTCTGGAAGCTCCTCGAGGAGCAGAACGCTGAGGCGCTGTGGAAGAACATCCGCTTCGGGATGGCCACGACGTTCCTCTCTTTGGCGAACCCTATCGCGACGACAGCTAATTATAGCGGGATAAGCCACAGTTCGATCAGAACCGATCATGGCGGGCTTTTCAAGGTGTATCCGTGGGCCAGCAACCTGTGGACGCAGAAGGAATTTTACACGTCTGGCCCTGTCAATACTCCCGTCGTGCCGAACGACCTGAATAACAGGGGCGCAGGCGCTTACACATCGTTCGGACACGCGACATACAGCGCGGAGACGTCGCCGAAGACTGGCACTTATGGCGGCAACACATGGGCGCTCAAGAGATGGAAGAACGGAGCGATGAGCGGAGCGGTCACCGGAAACGCCAGGAGGATGAACTCGATTCACTCTCAGCTGCTCACTCTCTGGCACAACGCCGACGCGGGCGCAGTGTACAACCCGAAAAACTCAAAGATCGCCGACGACGAGGATGAGTTCTATACCTCCAGCAGCAGCGACCCGGAGGGCAGGCACAGGAGACTGTGGAAGACCCTGAACCGCGCGTCGCTGCACGTGCCGATAGGCGACTACGCCAAGACTTGGACGAAAGGCGACAAGACGATCACGCAGGCCGAGAAGTTTCGCCTGTGGATAAATGGCTTTGCGGACATAAAGAGCGGCACAGGGCCGAGGGGCGGGGAAGATATAACCGATGACACCGGCGCGAATGAAAGGAAAAATCAGTTCCACTTCTACAAGGATCCGGAGATAGGGGTGGCCGGGCACGATACGCTCGCTATGGCGATATTCCCAAACCCCACGACCGAGACTAACTACAATATGTCTCGCTCGAATTACAATAGCAAGAATTGGATATGGTACTCCGACAAGAGCGACAACGTCAACTACAGGGCCAGCTACTTCAGGGTCAGCACCGAGCTTCAGTACTCCGGCGCGCCGAAGGCATACTTCAACAGCGGCTCCGGAGAGGCCACGGGGTCGGTGCTCGATTTCTTCTCCCCCCTCAAGGCCTGGAAGGTCACCAAGGCTAACAGCGATTCCAACAACGATTTCCTCTCCATCAGCAAGTCCATGAATATTAACAACCTCTCCGACGTCTCGTTCCCGATAAGGAACGGGTGCGACCCCAACTGGCTCGTAATAGTGTCATCCGGCGCGGAGCCGACAGTGGATGATGACTCTGACCTCAAGGTCTACCACACGTGGGACGCCATCAAAAATCTGTACGATTACGCCGACGTCACGAAGCCGGGCTATAATAAGGTGACCTCACTGAAACGCGACTATCAGGGACGCCCCCTCGACGTCAACAATAAGGTCATCTCCGACGACGACGCCGCAAAGCGCGTCATCTCGGAGATATCTCTCGACAAGCCGATCCAGACCATCGTTATCGGCATAGTGCCCCACCCGGATAAAGTGGCTGACGCAGACAAGCCCGCTGTCACGGAGATGAGGGAGAACGTGCGGAAGATGGCCCGCGCCGGGCAGGGCTACCCGATCGACGGCAACGTTGACGTAGCTTACTTTGCGGATGACGTCGCCTCGTTGACCCTGGCGATCACGGACGCGCTCAAATTTATAAGCGAGTCCAGCGTCTCCCAGCAAGGGGCCGGCGCTCTCGTCGAGCCGACCAGGCTCCAGGAGGGGGACGGCGCGTCGGGCTTCTACAACTACGAGTACACGGTCAAGCGCGGCAACCAGTGGGAGGCGAGGATCAACCGCTATGTTCTGTCCAGGGACGTCGACGACATCGCGAAGGTAACGTTGGGGTGGGAGCTGGGCAATAAGTTGATAACTAAACGCGACAGCAACGCCGAAAGGGACATCTTGATGTGGAACGCGACGGCCGGGGCGTTCAAGCCTGTGAAGGACAACATGACGCAGTTCGCCAAGCTCACGGGGCTGACCACGGATAAGATCGACGCCTCGAACCTGCCGGACGGAACATTCCCAGCCGGGCGCGAGCCGGCTCAGATGTTCCTCGAATGGCTGAAGGGGTATGAATATTCGTACAAAGACAAGGCGACATACCCGCGCAGGAGTATGTTGTCCGACCTCGGCCAGTCCGGCTTCGCCGTCATCGACGACCCTGTGATCGGGTCGGAGGAGTTCCACGTCAGAACCGGCTACAACGATTTCGTCACGAACATGCTGTCGAATCCCAAACCGCCGATGGTCTACGCTCAGACTAACGACGGAATACTGCACGTCATCAACCGCGACACCGGGGTCGAGACGATGGCCATACTGCCGCCTCCGTCGCTGCTTCCGCATCGCATAGCCTCGCTCAAAACGCGGGTTCTCCCGAGATTAAGCAGCAAAGAAATGCCTAAAACCCAGTGGCTGGACGTGTCCGGCGCTGATAGCGAGAAGGGCGGCGCCCAGAGGTCGTACCCGTCGTATCTGTTGGACGGCCAGCTCCAGGCGAAGAGGTTAAAGATGTCGAACGGATGGGGGACGTACCTGATCGGCACGCTCGGCAGGGGCGGGGGCGGCATTTATATGCTAGACGTCACGAACAACACCCAGCCGAAGCTGGTGTGGTACTACGACAACCTGCCGACAAAGAGCGTTTTGACAACGGGATTACATACCGGCCTCATATGGGCTGATTACAAGCCAGCCGAGATGAAGGCCGGCGACTCCGAGCCGTTACATAGCGGCAGCTCGGGCGGTGAGGGTCAATTGGATCCTCTCCAGCCAAACATGCCGAAGCCGACGATATTTACGACTGCCGACTTCGACAAGGCCACACCGGAGCTGAACAACTACCTGTTGATGGGCAGCTACAAATCTGAGACCTATTCTTCACCAAGCAGCTTGGGCGATTACGGGCAGAGTCACTTCTATGATTACGGCGCAGAAGACCCTGGGGATGATGGCAAGTACCTGATTGCAGACCTTTACGGCGGCAAACCCGGCCTGACCGTCTGGAATCTCGAAGATTTCGATGCGGAAATTGTCGATTTAAGGTTTTCGAGTTTCTTGACTGAAGAGAAATGGAGGAGAGGAAACGGCAAGGATGGCTGGCTTGAGTATTGGCAGCCGGGGGCGCCATATATGTCCTCGATAACCTCCGAGGGGGCGGTCTTGAGGTCGGAGCGCAGCCCGTACACGGCAGGCAGCGTCTTCTTCGCCGACAGGCAGGGGAACATATTCAGGCTGATTATGGAGGAGAAGGACGAGGGCGGCGTGACGAGGGCGCTCCCAGCAAAAAATGAAGACGGGGTTGATCTCTGGAAGCTGAGAACCGTTGCCTCCCTCCAGACGACGAGAACGATCCCGAACGAACTTCCGGGAAACCCCAATCCGCCTGGGGATCAAGATACCGATGACTTGGCCAATATACTGCTGACATATCAGTTTTCCCAGAACTACAACATACCGCACGGCGTCGCCCTGGGCCTCGAGAGCAGAACCGGCGACCTGTGGGTGGGCGGAGGCACGGCGGACGTGCCTGTGTTCTTCGACATGTTGCGGTACAATGCGAACCTCCTGGCCGACTCCGGCGGGTTTTTCAGGAACGAGAGCCAGATGATATTCAGCTTCAGAACGAACGAGAAGCAGGAGAGGGTGCACGTAAGGGGCGAGGACTTCCAGACGCTCACAGGCGAAGAGAAAATGACGGACAATACGAAGTGGGGCTGGTACATGCCGCTCGCCGCGAGCCCGATCGCCGGCAAGAGGGAGTACACGTCAGCCAACCCGCTCATCGTGGGGAGCAACCTGTACATCGCGACGTTCACTGAGACGAGCATAAACATCGACGACGCGTCGCTCTGCGCCCCGGAGAGGCCCATCAACGGCTACTCCAGCCTGTACGCGCTCGACATGACGAACGGAGGCGCGGTTTACTGGGATGGCGCCGACAACACGAAGGTCAAGTCCGTGAAGCTCGACGGCATAAAGATAACCGGCATGTCCGCGGCCAGGGTCGGCAAGACGACGAGCATCTTCGTGACATACGACAACCTGAGCGGGGCGTTCGACCCATCTCACGCGCCGAGCGGCAAGATCAGGGAGGTCAAAAACATCAAGACGCTGATGGAGCTGACCGACGTCGACGCTGGATCCGGCAGTACGTCACTGTCTCCCAGCCAGACCGTGATAAACTACTGGCTGAGCAAGTAATTCCAATTTTGAGTCAAAGATGCTTTTATTTGACTCAAAATTGGAATGCGCGACACGATGTCGCGCCGCGCAACGCACAGCATTGCGGCTTCTCCAAGTCAAGCGCGCGGGATGCGAGTTTGACTTGGAATTAGAATAAGATAACTTCACGCGGCACAAACGCGTCGTCCCCTGGAAGCGAAGGGGGCGGCGCGTTTGCCGCTTTATGGCGTAAGGGCTGTAAACTTTTGGTGATAGCTGTTTTGATCGGCTATAAATGTGCTCCCAATATAAGTAATTATCACGCACACTTTACGCGAAATTATATACAATAGAAGGGTAACTGGAGCTTTAACAGGTCTGCAAGCCTTGATAAGGGGATGTTCGTTTGTTTAAAGATTATTTTAGCAGGGTGTTGAGCGTCGTTTCCAGTGTAGCCCTCTCTATTGCGTTTATCTCCTGTTGCGCCGCACATTCCGCTGCGGCGTCGAGGTTTGATCTTTCCGACGATGAAAGGGTTTTCATAGATTCGATCAAAGACAGACCGATTACGATCCTCTGCTCTTACGATCTCCTTTACTTTTCCCCCCAGGACGGCGGCGGTATGATAGAGCCATTTCTAGAGCTTCTGCGAGAGCTTGGCCTGTCGGTCGAGGTGAAAAAAACCGGGCTCGTCGACGCGCTTCAAGCCGTCCGGGACGGGGATGGCGATTTTTATGGGCTGATCTCGCTCTCAGACCACAGAGTGCGAGATTTCTACGCGGTCGGCACGGTTTTCCGCTCGTACGTCCAGTTCGTCACGAGGAGAGGCGCGCCGCTTGGCAGCGTTCTGGCGCTTCGTGACAAAAGGATAGGGCTGCTCCCGGAGGATTATTTGAGCGACGGTGTCTCGCCTTACCTGTATCCTGATGGCAGGGCGATATTTTTCTCTTCTGTAGCCGAAATGGTCTACGCTCTGGAGGAGGGAGCGATAGACTGTTTTTTGACGACGGACAACGCCGAGGTCGAGATACTGAGAAGGGGGACGCTCTGTTACGAGTTCGCCGACCAGAATTTACGCTCGAACCAGGGTTTTGTCACGATGAAGGACGAACTGAGGCCACTTGTGGAAATCCTGAACAGGCATCTCGATTCCGCCGGGCCGGATATGGAACGCGCGATCGAGGACGCTCGCAGGGAAGGGTTGCTGCAAAGCGCGAGGGAGCGCATGCTGGACAATATCTCCGCTGTAAACGCGCGATACGGGGAGATCCGAATCTTCGACAGCGGCGAGCTTTATCCGTTCAGTTTCATTGAAAATGGAGAACGGGCCGGGCTTTTGAGCGAGATCAACCATATTTTAGGGGAGCTCACCGGGCTCGAGGTCGTCATAGATGATGCGGATTACTCACATGTCGGCATAACCTCCGCCGTTGACATGCTGCGAGCCGGGGACATCCACTTCGTCGCCGGCGCCTATGTAAATCCGCGTATCGCGGGAGACGCGACGCTGAGCTACTCGACGCCGATATGGGTCGACAACATAAGGAGTTACGCGTACAGCTCCGAGGAGAGAGAGTCTGCCCCGATTCTCGGGGCGACAGAAGACGAGGCGGGCTTTGTGCGACTGGGCGCCGACTCCGAGAGCAGGCTTGTCTTTTTTTCAACGCGCCGGGCTCTCATGGACGCCCTTGAGACCGGCGAGACCGACATCGCTTTCGCCAGCGAGATGCTGTACAACTACTATTACGCCATGATGAACAGGTACGGTCTGCTGGAGTTGGGCGGCGTGGGAGTCCCGGTCGAGGTCAGGATGATCGCTGCAGCCGGCAACGCGGAGCTGAACGAACTTTTCAACGAGGCCGTCGCGCTGCACCAGGCGATATACCCCCATGCGCGCGATTATTGGAAGCAATGTGCGGAGTGGTACAGGTACGACCACATCAAACTCAAGGACGCGCAGCGCAGCATCCTTTACAGCGTTGCGATAGTGGTCGCTCTCATGATAGCGATCATTCTCCTGTCGCTGAATCGTTACGTGAAGTACGACAGACAAATTTCGCGCCTTATCAGAAAACAGAGCACATTCGACCTCGTCTGGGGCAACCTGAAGAACGGGCGTTACATCAGCAAGGGCGACCACCAGTTCTTCCGGAACAGGGGCTTTGATCTAGCCGGCCCGACCTGCGGCATAGACGATATGTCGAGGATACTAGGGTGGAATCTGCGGGAGGATTTTGCCGCGGAGTTGAAGGGCATGAAGGAGCGCGGGTGCGATATGACCGTATCGCAGAAAATGCTCGTCTCGCCGATGGATGGGAAGAAGATGCACTATCGCCGTTTTATCCATTACCTGAACGACCATGAGTTTATGGAGTGCCTGCAGGACGTTACTGACGATGTGAATAAAGTTGCCACGCTCTCTACGGCGGCGTCCACGGACTTTCTATCCGCCCTGCTGACGAGGAGGGCCATGAACGAGAAGCTGCTGCAGAAGTGCGTCGAACTTCAGCAAAACGGAGGGCGAACTTTCCTCGTCATGTTCGATATCGACGACTTCAAAAAAGTGAACGACAGCTACGGGCACGACGCCGGCGACGAGGTGCTCAAGAGCGTCTCGTCCATTATAAAAAGCGCGGACGGCTGCGCGGAGTCGACCTCCCGCTGGGGCGGCGAGGAGTTCCTGGCGATGATGGATCGAGATGACCTCGAGCGCGCGCTAAAGACCGCGGAGGAGATCATCCGAATTGTCGAGGCAATGGAGGTTCGAATAGAGGGGACGGGAAAAGTGATCAAGGTGACTATTTCAGCCGGCCTCGCGGAGCTCGACCCGTTTAAACACTACAATGTCTCGGTGCAGTTGTCCGACAAAGCCCTGTACGAGGCGAAGAACAGCGGGAAAAACCGCGTCTGCGTACGAACCTCCGATCTGAAGATGAGCGCATTGAGGGGCTACTGAGCCGGCAGATCGGTCATGAGAGCAATGCACAGTCTCGCTGTGTCCTCGAGGTTTTTCACGGTTATGCGCTCCGACGTGGTGTGAACCTTGTCCATGCCAGTGGAGACGACAACGGTCTTTATGCCCTTTCTGTTCATTATATTCGCGTCGCTTCCGCCGCCGCTCGCCTCGAACACCGGTTTTTGTCCTATTTTTCGGCAAGCGTCGCTTATTTTCCGGACGAGCTGGTCGTCCTGTTCAAAGCTATATGAGAGATACTGGGTATCGACCTGAAGTTCTAGCGTCGCTCCGTACTTCAGGCAGGCGTCCTCAAAGCATTTTTTCATGTGCCCGATCTGGGCGTTGAGTTTGCCATCGTTCCGGCTGCGCGCTTCTCCTATCACCAGAGCTTTCTCCGGCACGATGTTCGTGGCGAACTCCGACTTGAACGTTCCGATATTCGCAGTCGTCTCGGCGTCTATGCGAAGCAGCTTCATGGCGGAGATGCCGTCGCAGGCCGCCTGTATCGCGCTCACGCCTTTTTCCGGTTCCGCCCCCGCGTGGGATGATCTTCCAGTAATGACGGCCGTCAGCCTCGCCTGGCCCGGGGCAGAGATGATGATGCTCCCAACGTCCGCGACGCAGTCGAGTACGACCCCTTCCTTAGAGATGAGCGACGACAGGTCGGCGTTTTTTACGCCGTTCAGCCCACCCTCCTCCGCTATGGTAAAAATGATCTCCGCCGCGCGGTGTGGAATTTTTTTCTCCGTCACAGTCCGCAGCGCCTCGATGATCCCCGCGAGACCGGATTTGTCGTCCGAGCCGAGGACGGTGTCGCCGGAGCTCGTTATGACGCCGTCCCTCACGATCGGTTTGACGCCGTTGCCAGGTTTTACTGTGTCCATGTGCGCGCTGAACAGGAAGGGCTCGCCGACCCCGGCGAGCTTCGCGTAGATGTTGTAGCCGTTGGATCCTATGGCGGCGCCGGCGTTGTCCCTCCACACCTCGCACCCTATGGCCGCGAGGTCGCTCGTGAGGCGAAGAGCCATCTCCAGTTCGCTCAGAGTCTCGCTGTCTATCGTCACATACTCCAGAAATGTCTTTAAAAGTCTTTCGCTGTCGATCATCATTATAACCCCCGCACAAAATTGATCTTCGTCCACAGGACGCCGTGAAAATCCACATTTTCCACATTTTATCATATTTATTCTAACGACATCGTGTCGCGCATTCCAATTTTGAGTCAAATAAAAGCATCTTCGACTCAAAATTGGAAGTAGATGTCACTCGGAAACTCAACCAGCCATCTTGACTTTATTTAGCTCGTTATCTGCGCCATTAAAGCGCGGATATAATATATTAAAACGAATATAAAGCGTGAAAAGAAGTAATAAAATGGAATAACGCTGGAAAATACTCTGGATAGGCTGGTTAGTAAATGGCGCGGCAATATGCTAAAATACAGGGCATAACGTTAAAGAATAATAAACCATGATTAAGGGGTGGTTTTTTTGGCTGAACCGGTTTTTTTAGTTTTGTCGAACGGCAGCGTCTTTAAAGGCAAGCCTTTCGGCGCTCTGGGGGCGAGTGACATCGTCGGGGAGGTCGTTTTCACGACCGGGATGACTGGGTATCTCGAAACTCTGACGGACTCGAGTTACCATGGTCAGATAGTCGTCCAGACGTTTCCGCTGATAGGGAATTACGGCGTCATCCCATCTGACTTCGAAAGCTCGCGCCCCCATCCGGCCGGATATGTGGTGAGGGAGTTCTGCGAGATGCCGTCGAACTTTCGGAGCGAGGGCGACCTCGATTCATTTTTGAGGGAGAACGGCATCGTCGGCATCAGCGGGATAGACACGAGATCCCTGACGAGGATAATCCGCGAGTCTGGCACGATGAACGGCATCATAACCTCGAACCCGGACTCTGCGGACATGGCGGCTCTCAATAGTTTTTGCATACACGATGCCGTGGCGAAGGTTTCCACGAGGGAGGCGATCTCGTACGAGCCTGAGTCGGCCAAACATCTCGTCATCCTCTGGGATTTCGGCGCGAAGGAGAACATAGGCAGGTCGCTCTTGGAGAGGGGATGCCGGGTGATCCGCGTCCCTCATGACTTCAGCGCCGAGCGAATAATGTCATACAAGCCTGACGGGATCATGTTGAGCAACGGTCCTGGAGACCCGGCCGACAACGCAGGCATAATAGAGGAGCTTCGCGCGCTCATGAGTTACAGGACGCCGACGCTCGGTATATGTCTCGGGCACCAGTTATTGGCTCTCGCCATGGGTGGGGCCACGACGAAACTGAAGTACGGGCACAGGGGGGCGAATCAGCCTGTGCGCGACGAAAAAACGGGTCGCGTCTCGATCACGACCCAGAACCACGGCTACGCGGTTGTCCTCGACAGCGTGAACCCCCGGACGGCCGAAGTGCGGTACGTCAACGCGAACGATGGCACATGCGAGGGAGTGGACTATAAGAACATTCCAGCCTTCACAGTTCAGTTTCACCCGGAGGCGGCGGCCGGTCCTAGGGACACGTCGTTCCTCTTCGACCGATTTATGCGCCTGATGGATGGGAAGGCCGCAGAAGATGCCGCTTGACGGGACGATACGCAGGGTTCTCGTGATCGGCTCAGGGCCGATAGTAATAGGTCAGGCCGCCGAGTTCGACTACGCCGGTACGCAGGCGTGCCGCGCCTTGAAAGAGGACGGGCTCGAGATCGTCCTCGTCAACTCTAATCCTGCCACGATCATGACCGACTCCGCTACTGCGGACGCCGTCTATATAGAGCCGCTCACCCCGACTATTCTGAAAAGGATCATAGAGAAGGAGCGCCCAGATGGAATACTGCCGACGCTCGGCGGCCAGATCGGCCTCACGCTCGCCATGAGATTGGCGCGGGATGGTTTTCTGGAGGAGCATGGCGTCAGGCTTCTTGGCGCAAGCCTCGACACGATAGACAGGGCCGAGGATCGCAAACTCTTCAAAGAAACCATGCAAAAAATAGGGCAGCCCGTGATATCGTCCGAGGTGGTCGAGAACGTTGACGACGCTGTGGCGTTCGCGAAAGAGACCGGCTATCCGTTGATAGTGCGCCCGGCATTCACCCTCGGCGGCGGCGGCGGAGGCATGGCGGAGGACGAGGAGGCGCTGAGGCGCGTCGCGAGGGACGGCCTGCGGCTCTCCCCCATAGGACAGATACTCGTCGAGCGCTCTGTGGCCGGCTGGAAGGAGATAGAGTTCGAAGTAATGCGCGACTCGGCCGGCAACGTCATTGCCGTTTGCAGCATGGAAAACTTCGACCCGGTCGGGATACACACGGGTGACAGCATCGTCGTCGCCCCAGCCCTCACGCTCGCGGACGTCGAGTACCAGATGCTGAGAACCGCCGCTCTCGACATAATCACGGAGCTCGAGATAGAGGGTGGCTGCAACTGCCAGTTTGCCCTCGACCCGGAGAGCTTCAAATACGCGGTGATCGAGGTAAACCCGAGGGTCTCCCGCTCGTCCGCGCTCGCGTCGAAGGCGACTGGCTACCCGATTGCGAAGGTCGCGGCGCGGATCGCTGTGGGCTATACGCTCGACGAGATTCCAAACGCGGTTACCGGCAAGACGTGCGCCTGCTTCGAACCGACGCTCGACTATGTGGCGCTGAAGTTCCCGAGGTGGCCATTCGACAAGTTCGCGAGAGCGCCGCGCGATATCGGCACACAGATGAAGGCCACAGGGGAGGTGATGTCCCTGGGGTCGAGCTTCGAATCCGCCCTCATGAAGGCGATACGAGGCGCTGAGATACACCAGCAGACGCTGTATCTGTCGAAGCTGGAAGTCTTCTCAGACGATGAGCTTTTCAACGCCCTCAGGACGCCTACGGACGAGAGGATATTCCAGATATTCGCGGCCCTCCGTCGCGGCGTATCCATCAAGGTAATACACGACGCGACGAAGATCGATATATGGTTCCTGGGCAAGCTTCTTAACCTCGTTCGCTACGAGGAGCGGCTGAGAGACTCGGGGCTGGACGACGAATCTTATATTGAGGGCAAGAGGTTCGGTTATCCCGACGTCGTTCTCGAAAAAATTTCCGGCGCCGCGGTTACGAAACATCTTCCGGCGTCGTATAAGATGGTGGACACGTGCGCTGGCGAGTTCGCGGCAGTCACGCCGTATTTTTACGCGACGCACGACTTCGAGAACGAGGCGTTGGAGGCCATTGGGAGAAGGAAGGGCGGGAAGGGAACCATAGTGGTTCTCGGCTCAGGCCCCATTCGCATCGGCCAGGGGATAGAGTTTGACTACTCGAGCGTACATTGCGTATCTGTTCTCAAGAAACTTGGCTACGAGGTCGTGATGATAAACAACAACCCAGAGACGGTCTCGACCGATTTCGACACAGCCGACCGCCTCTACTTCGAACCGCTGACGCCGGAGGACGTGTTCGATATCCTCGAAATAGAAAAACCGATAGGGGTCGTCGCGGCCTACGGCGGGCAAACCGCTATCAAACTCGCCGGTTTTCTTGATGAACACGGATTTGAGATTATAGGGACGCCTTTTGACAGCATTGACCTTGCGGAGGACAGAGAGCGTTTTGACGCGATGCTCGAGGGTCTTGGGATACTGCGCCCGGCCGGAGGTACGGTTCGGATGGCCGACGAGGCCATCATTGTCGCAGAGCGCCTGGGTTATCCAGTCCTCGTGCGCCCGTCCTACGTCCTAGGGGGGCAGAACATGACGATAGCCTTCTCGGACGAGGATCTGGTCGAGTACATGGGCATAATAATATCGGACGGCATTGACGCGCCGGTTCTTATAGACAAGTACCTGAGGGGAATCGAGATAGAGGTCGACGCCATATGCGACGGCGAGGAGATACTGATCCCCGGCATAATGGAGCACGTTGAGCGGACGGGCGTGCACTCCGGCGACTCCATAGCCGTCTACCCCGCGCTAAACATCGACGATGACATGATAGAGCGCATCGTCGACCACACGAGAAGGATGTCGCTCGCCATGAACATGCGAGGGCTCGTCAACGTCCAGTACATCGTATACGACGGCGACCTGTACGTGATAGAGATAAACCCTCGCGCCTCACGCACCGTGCCGTATATCAGCAAGGTGACGGGAGTCCCCCTGGTGGAGCTCGCGACCCGCGCCATGCTTGGGGAGAGGCTGACCGGCATGGGTTACGGCATCGGCCTCTACCCGCCGGTCTCCTATACGGCAGTCAAGGTTCCAGTGTTCTCGTTCGAGAAACTCCACGGAGTCGAGACGCAGCTGGGCCCTGAGATGAAGTCGACCGGCGAGGTGCTCGGGATAGGCAAAACGCTTGAGGAGGCCATGTTCAAGGGACTTGTCGCGGCCGGTTATAAAATGGAGCGCGGCGGCGGAGTCCTCCTCACGGTTCGCGACGGTGATAAGCCGGAGGTCGTCGAGGTAGCCAAGAGATACGCGGCGCTCGGCTTCACTCTCTACGCGACAAAAGGAACCGCGGGCGCGTTGTCGCGCGCCGGACTGCCGGCCATTATCATACACAAGATCAACGAGGCCTCGGATAACGTGGTCACGCTCCTTGAAAGCGGCAAGGTGCGCTACGTGATCTCGACTTCGTCCAAGGGGCGGAACCCGGCCAGGGAGAGCTCGAAGATACGATCGCTCGCTACGCGGCTCGGCATCCCGTGCCTCACGTCGATGGACACGGCCTTAGCTGTGGCTGACAGCCTCAAAAGCAGGTACGGCGAGGAAA
The DNA here is from genome assembly GCA_031289775.1 of Synergistaceae bacterium. Taxonomy (GTDB): domain Bacteria; phylum Synergistota; class Synergistia; order Synergistales; family Synergistaceae; genus JAITOY01. The sequence continues at coordinate 7,639 of JAITOY010000008.1, read as the reverse complement.
ACATCGAGATCGTCGACATAAACGACATGCGCAAGTCCAAAAAATTACTTCGATTCTGCAAGATGCACAGTTGCGGGAAGGACGACTTGTACTTCGACTGTCTCGGCGACTCCGGGAAATTTGGAGAGGCCGGCCAGAGCGTAACCTCGCCGGAGTCTCTCTCGATAATGCTGGCCGACAGGCACTTCGGTGTCGGGGGGCACGGCGTCGTAATGATCTGCGACTCGGACACCGCTGACGCCAGAATGAGGCTCTTCAACACGGACGGCAGCGAGGGGCTGATGAGCGCCTCTGCGGTCGCCTGCGTCGGGAAGTACCTTTTCGAAAAGGGCTTCACCGGCGGGGACAAGTCCATCACGATAGAGACGCAGAGTGGCGTGAGGAAGCTGGATTTATCCACGAGGTACGGCGTCGCGGTCTCCGGCAGGGTCAACCTGGGGCCGCCGCACTTCGCGCCGTCCGCGATACCGGTCAATCTCCCTGGCAACAAGATATTGGGGAGGGTCGTTGACATAGGCGAGGGGACGTTTTCGATAACGTGCGTCTCCATGGGCAGTCCCCACTGCGTCATGTTTTGCGATGACGTAGAGAACACAAAAGTGGAGATGATCGGCCCCGGCGTGGAGCGAGCATCGATATTCCCGAGCAGGGCGAACGTGGAGTTCGTTCAAGTGCTTGACGAAAATACTCTCAAGATGAGGATATGGGAGCGCGGCGATGGCGAGACGCCGGCCAGTGGAAGCGGCGCGTGCGCGGCCGTAGTGGCGGCCGTCGAAAACGGCTTTTGCACGAAGGGTATGCCAGTGCGCGTGATACAGAACGGCGGAGACATGACCGTCGACTACTCCGGAGACGAGGTGATCCTGCACTGCAAGGTTCACAAGGTCTTCGAGGGCGAGGTCGAAATTTAAATATGACGATTCATGCAAATAGCCGCGCGTTTTTCGACGCCGTCAAACCGGCCGCCAATTTGTGATGTGATCTCTGGCGGCCGGTTTTTGTTGGGGAGGCTTACGTTAAAAGCGTATCTTTGAAGGATAAATCAATTATTGGGTTAAAATTTGAACTTAGGTGAATTTACGTCTGTCTATTTTGCCGACGCAAACAAGAACGTATATATCGAGGAGCGTTGCCGCATGTACAGAGAAGGTATCAAAGGCGCGTCTCGCGTTGTGATAAAGGTGGGTTCCAGTTCCATAACGTATCCAAACGGGAAAATATGCCTGAACAAGATCGACAGGCTGGCCGCGCAGATATCTGACATACACAGCGGAGGGGGCGAGGCCGTCTTGATAAGCTCCGGAGCTGTGAGCGCCGGAATGGGCAGGCTCGATTGCCCAATTCCGTCCAGTATTCCCGAGAAACAGGCTGTGGCGGCTGTTGGGCAGGGATTGCTCATGCAGATGTACGAAAAATTTTTCTCCGAATACTCGAAATGCGTCGGGCAAATGCTTCTCACCCGCGATTGCTTTTCCGACCCCAAACGGTATCTTTATTCACGAAACACGCTTTTCTCCCTTTTGAAATATGGTGTGATACCTATCATCAACGAAAACGACACCGTCTCGGTCGACGAGCTCAAAATAGGCGACAACGATACACTGTCGGCGATGGTGGCCTGTATCGCCGGCGCTGATCTGCTCATCATCCTCTCCGATATAGACGGTCTTTACAACGTCGATCCCGTGAAAAACAAAGACGCCGAGCTGATTTCGGAGGTACGCCGGATAACGGACGAGATGGAAGCGAACTCCACCACCAAGGGCAACAGCATATCCAGCGGGGGAATGTACACGAAGCTCGCCGCCGCCAGAATAACAATGGCAAATGGCATACCGATGATAATAGCGAACGGGGCGGAAGAAAATATTCTGTCGCGATTACTCGCCGGAGAGAAGGTGGGCACCATCTTCCTGCCGCACCGCGGCGGCTACGGAGAGGAACGCAGGCAGTGGCTCTCCGTTGGGAGCAAGCCGGTCGGGGCGTATGTCATAGACGAAGGGGCGGAGGAGGCCATTCTTTATAAAGGAACTAACCTTCTGCCATCCGGCGCTGTCGAAGTGATGGGCGATTTCGGCATGGGGGATGTCGTCTCGGTGCGGAACGGCAGCGGAAGGATTATAGCGCGAGGTATCAGCAATTTCGACGATAAAGACGCCAGGAAGATAATAGGCAAACGCACTGCCGATGTGAGGAAAATTCTCGGGCATATAGATTATGAAGAGCTGATCAACAGGTACAACATGGCTCTGTTGTAGCGATGACTCATATCATTGAAAGAGGTGAGGACGTGAACTGGATCGACGAACTTCCGGAGATGGGCCGGAGGGCAAAAATCGCCGCAAAAGCCCTCGCTGGCGCGACGAGCGATCGCAAAAACAAAGCGCTCGCTCTCATGGCGGAATCTCTGAGGGGCAACGCGCGCGCGATAACCGGGAAAAACGCGATGGATGTGGAGGATGGACGCAAAAACGGCCTGTCCTCCGCTATGATCGACCGGCTCACTGTCACCAACTCGCGGATCGAGGCTATGGCTGCCGGTCTTGAGGAAATAGCCGCTCTGCGCGATCCGGTTGGAGAGATCGACGCGACCTGGACCACGGCGTCCGGCGTCACTGTGAGTCGGGTGCGGGTTCCTCTGGGCGTGATAGGGATGATATACGAGGCGCGGCCGAATGTCACTTCCGACGCGGCGGGTTTGTGCCTGAAATCCGGAAACGCCGTGATATTGCGTGGGGGTAAAGAAGCATACCATTCCAACTCCGCGATCACCGCCGCGCTCACAGAGGCTGTAGTCGCGTCCGGATTGCCTCATGGGGCGGTGCAGGCGCTATCCGCAAGAGATCGTGAGGCTTCGGTCGCGATGATGCGCCTTCAGGATATAGACGTGCTGATACCGCGCGGGGGCCTCAGCCTCAAAAAATCCGTCATGGAGAACGCGCGCGTGCCCTATATAATGACTGGAATGGGCAATTGCCATATTTACATCGACGAGAGCGCGGATTTTGAAAAGGCGCGCAGCATAGTGATAAACGCGAAGTGCCAGCGCCCCGGGGTCTGCAACGCCGTGGAGACGATGTTGTTTCATGATCGTCTGAGCGACGGTTTTCTCGAGTCGCTGTTGTCGGAGTTGACGCGACTGGGCGTCGAGATCAGAGGGGACGAACGGACACGCGGGTTGTGCCCGGCGTCGCTGGCCGCTACGGAGGAGGACTGGGGCGCTGAGTATAACGATCTGATCTTAGCCGTGAAGAGCGTGAAGGGAATCGACGAGGCCATCGACCACATCGAGAGATATGGAACGCATCACAGCGACTGCATAGTGACCGAGAGTTACACCAACGCGAGGAAATTCCAGTCCGATGTCGATTCTGCCGCTGTTTACGTGAACGCGTCGACGCGTTTTACGGACGGAGGAGAGTTTGGTTTTGGGGCTGAAATAGGGATAAGCACTCAGAAACTGCACGCGAGAGGCCCGATGGGGCTTGAGCAGCTCACCTCGATAAAATACATAATCAACGGGGATGGCCAGGTCAGGGGGTGAGGCAAAAAATGGGGCATTTTATAGAACCTTAGAGCAAAATATACTCGGCGTCGTGATGCTAGTTCGTCCAATATGACCGCGTTCAAGCAGTCCGGCCCGACGGTCGCCAGTTACAAGATAATCCGCTTCTCCTGTCAATGCCATCGCCAATAAAAAGGCATCGTCCGGGTCGTCAGCTTCTTCCTCAATATGCAAACGTTCGAGCACTAATGTCCTGCGCATATTGTTGATAAGAGTTCCTATCAATGCCGGCCTGAAGACCGATTTGAACTTTGGGTAACGGCTCGCCCTGCGAATCTCGTCGATTTGTTTTTGTGACGTGACTAATTCAAAGCGGTCGGTTTGCCACGCACGATAAATTTCGTTTGGAGCGCCATGTGGAGATATCAGAGCACTGAAAAAAACATTTGTGTCAAGAACCACTCGCATCAGTAGCGGCGCGCCCAATCCAACGCTTCTTCGATCATCTCGTCCATTTCTCCCTCCTTTATACCTTTGTTGGCAGTTTTTATCTGATGTGCCGTCTGCTCGAAAATATATGACCTTACGGCCTCCTCGATAACGTGCGACAAATCTCCCTTTCTGCCGCCGCGCCCGGCTATGAACATTCGAAGCGATTTGTCGGTATCCGCCGACACAGCCACGTTCCATCGAACGCTATCCATGACGCCGCCTCCTTTATGTGTGTTTATGTGTTTATACACTTATATAGGCAAAAACGCAAGCCGTCTGGCCTGCATATCTGCTGCTTTTGATGCGTTTGCCCTGAAAACGTCGCAGGCGAGCTTGACATAGCCCTTGAGGCCTGATATTATATCTAACGCTCTGTTCTGCGGGCGGTGGTATGTCCGTTGGGCGGAATGATTGTGGCTTTTATGCCGCTGTTTAGTATGATCGCATAAATAATATTTTAGACGATGATGGAAGGAGGAGGTAATTTGCCAAGTATCGCACAGCTTATCCGACATGGAAGGCACGATAAGAGAACGCGCTCGACCGCTCCGGCATTACAGGAGAACCCGCAGCGCAGAGGTGTCTGCACTCGCGTGTACACAGTAACGCCCAAAAAGCCGAACTCGGCTCTGCGCAAGGTCGCCCGTGTTCGTCTTACAAACGGCATAGAGATCACGGCTTACATCCCAGGCATAGGGCATAATCTTCAGGAACACTCGGTCGTCCTCGTTCGCGGGGGTAGAGTTAAGGATCTGCCGGGCGTTCGTTATCACATAGTTCGTGGAACGCTCGACTGCGGAGGCGTTGAAAACCGCAAGCAGAGCCGTTCGAAATACGGCGCCCGCGCGCCAAAGAAGTAAGAGAGGAGTATGATCTATGCCGCGTAAAGGGCATGTCAAGCCGAGGATAACACCTCCTGATTCTGTGTTCTCCAACGCTTCCATAGCAAAATTTGTCAACTGTCTCATGTTGGACGGCAAGAAGAGCATTGCCGAGAGCATTATGTACGGCGCGCTGGATCTGGCCGGTTCCCGTCTCAGCATGGAGCCTGTCGAGGTTTATGAGAAGGCGATGGGCAACGTGAGGCCTCAGATAGAGGTTCGCCCCCGTCGTGTCGGCGGCGCCACGTATCAGGTGCCGGTGGAGATTCGTCCGGACAGGGCACAGGCTCTGGCTATACGTTGGATAATTCAGTATTCGCGGTCCCGCAAGGGTATACCCATGGTCGAGCGTCTCGCCCGCGAGCTGGCCGACGCATGCAAGGGCGAGGGCGGTTCCGTCAAAAAGCGCGAGGATACGCACCGCATGGCCGAAGCGAACAAGGCGTTCGCTCATTATCGTTGGTAAATTATTGAAAGAGGTCGAATCGTTGGGTTTCTTCAATACGATGAATATCACATATGTCAAAAATTGATCTGGCTACAATTCGCAATATTGGAATAGCGGCTCATATCGACGCTGGAAAGACCACTACCACCGAGCGCGTCCTTTTCTACACGGGGCGCAAGCACAAGCTGGGAGAGGTTCATGAAGGCGCGGCCACTATGGATTGGATGGAGCAGGAACGCGAGCGCGGCATCACGATAACGAGCGCCGCGACTACGTGTCATTGGGGAGACGCTCTTATCAACATTATTGATACGCCCGGGCACGTGGACTTTACTGTCGAGGTGGAACGCTCGATGAGGGTGCTTGACGGAGCGGTTTCCGTCTTCTGCGCCGTCGGAGGAGTCGAGCCTCAGTCGGAGACTGTGTGGCGTCAGGCCGATAAATACAGCGTTCCCCGCGTTGCATTCATCAACAAGATGGATCGTGTCGGGGCCGATTTTATGAATGTCGTCGGCGAGATGAAAGACCGCCTCGGAGCGTGCGCGATCCCAATACAGATACCAATAGGGGTCGAGGATGGCTTCGTCGGGATGGTCGATCTCGTCAAATTCAAGGCCATAGTCTATGAAGACGATCTGGGTCAGGAGTTCAAGCTCGCCGAAATTCCGCCGCAGCTCATAGAGGAGGCGCGCGCGGCCCGCGATGCCATGATAGAGTCCCTCGCGGATTTCGACGACGACATAACGCGGATGTTCCTCGACGGCGAGGATGTTCCAGTCGACCTGATAAAGTCGGCCATTCGTAAAAACACCATATCTCTGGCTATCGTTCCGGTGCTATGCGGGTCCGCTTTCAAGAACAAGGGCGTTCAGCCCCTTCTCGACGCGGTTGTCGACTATCTGCCGAGTCCGCTCGACCTTCCGCCTGTGCGCGGAGTCGACCCGGACGATCCGGAGCGTGTTGTGGAGGTTCTTCCTGACGAGGACGCGCCGTTCGCAGCTCTCGCCTTCAAGATAATGGTCGATCCGTTCGTGGGGCGTCTAGCCTTCTGCCGCGTTTACTCGGGCAAGATAACGAACGGGACGTCCGTATACAACATCACGACCCGCAAGCGCGAGCGCGTGGGCCGTATTCTCAGGATGCACGCGAACAAGCGCGAGGAGATGGAATCGGCCACGGCGGGAATGATAGTGGCCATCCCGGGACTCAAGCAGGTTCGCACAGGAGACACGCTCTGCTCGGAGGATACTCAGGTCATGCTGGAAAACCTCGTCTTCCCCGAGCCCGTCATCGACCTCTCCGTCGAGCCGATGAGCAAGGCGGATCAGATAAAGCTCTCCAAGGGCCTGGAGGCTCTTGCCGAGGAGGATCCGACGTTCCGGGTATCCGTCAGCGAGGAGAGCGGGCAGACTATAATCGCAGGAATGGGCGAGCTTCATCTCGACATAATAGTCGACCGGCTCCGGAGAGAGTTCAACGTCGAAGTCAAGGTGGGACGCCCGCAGGTCGCCTACCGCGAGGCCATAAGGAAACTGACCCGCGCGCAGGGCAAGTTCGTGCGTCAGAGCGGCGGACACGGCCAGTACGGCGACGTCGTGCTGGAAGTGGAGCCGATGGAAGGACACACCGGCTACGAGTGGATCGACAAGATCGTCGGCGGCACAGTGCCCAAACAGTACATCCCGGCGGCCCAGAAGGGCGTCGAGGAAGCCATGAACAACGGCATACTCGGCGGTTATCCGGTGATCGGCGTCAGGGTCACGATAGTCGACGGAAGCTACCACGATGTGGACAGCTCCGATATGGCGTTCCGCATAGCCGGTTCAATGGCTTTCAAGGAAGCCATGAGACAGGCGGATCCGGTGCTTATGGAGCCGGTGATGAGCGTCGAGGTCGTCATGCCGGAAGAATATATGGGAGACATCATAGGAGACCTGTCGTCGAAACGCGGCAGGGTGGAGGGCATGGGCGCCCGCGCGAACGCGCGCGTCGTAAAGGCGTTCGTTCCCTTGGCCGAGATGTTCGGATACGCTACGGATCTGAGGAGCAGGTCGTCGGGGCGGGCATCCTACACCATGACGTTCGACCACTATGAGGAAGTATCGCGCGATGTGGCCGACAAGCTGCTGAAGCGCTGAGAATATAAAGTTTTAAAGAGGAATTGTAATTCCAAAATTTGCAGGGAGGATGAACCGAGATGGCAAAGGAGAAATTCGAGAGAAATAAGCCGCATCTGAACATAGGCACGATAGGTCACATAGACCACGGCAAGACGACGTTGACGGCAGCGATAACGAAGACGCTGGCCCGAAA
>JAITOY010000047.1 GCA_031289775.1 Synergistaceae bacterium | reverse complement strand
TCCATAAGTTACGTATGAGGCCTGATATCTGGAGGAAGGGGCGTCGTAGCCTGTCAGGCCCCCGGCGTGTCCCTTGACACCCCATGAACCGCCGGATCCAGCCGCCACCATAATTCGGCTCAGCAGCGATGATTGGTCATCCCATGCTCCGCCTCTCAGACGCATGTCGGTAGCGCCGGCCCCGGTAGAAAATCCAATGCCCCCTGGCGCGGAATCCCCCATTATGAGCCCTGCTCTGCCGCCACCATTGAAGACGACGATGTCAGGGTCGTTCATGGAGACTATCCCAGTGCCTCCGACGTATACGTAGAGCTTCTCGCCGGCTGCGAGGCTTATATCGCCTCTGACATAGGCGCCAGGACCACCGTTGGCGCTAGCGCCCCACAATTCGACTCTATAAGTTCCGTTCTCTGGGGAGATGAATATTTCCGGGGCGCCGGAGTAGGGGTAAGTGTGAGATTCGAAATCGCGCAGCGTCTCGCATGAGACGCTCGAACACATCCATGGTAACGACACCAGAGCGAGAAACAGAACATAAACGACGCTGTCCATTCGCATGATCCCCCTGAGTTTGGTATTTTCCGAAAAACTTCCGTTGCCAATATAGATTAACACGTCCCGCAAGTCAATGAAAATCCCCGCCGGCGCAATTATCGCTCGGCGTCATTTGTCTTTCGCTGAAATACGGGGTCGCCGCGTTTCATTGACTTGTGGAATAGTGATGAGATAATGAAATGGAGGATTCGAAAAAAAATCACTATTTACCTTTTTTGCCTTTCGAAGGGATGCGAGCGGGATGAGCGCGATAAAAAAATTTAGTAAGGTTATTCCGGTACTATTGCTCTTTTTCCTTTTTGCTCGCGCCGGCGCAGATGAGATCAAGGTCGGGGTTCTCGGGTTCGATGGGCCGGTGTCCTCCAGGCAGGCGGAGGCCATCGCCGGGCTTTTTGCGCGCGAGCTTTCCGGGGCGGACGGGATCGTCGTCCTGTCGCGCGAGGATCTCTCGTCGCGCGACGGAGACGAGACAGACGACGCTATTAAATCCGCTGTCGAGTCAGGCAGGTCGGCCGGGGTTCGTTATGTTCTTCTCGGGTCAATCAGGGAGCTTGGCAGACCGTCCGACATAGAGGTTCTGTCGATGCGCCTCCCAGGCGGGGCGAGGGCGACCATAGACGTTCGTTTGATCGACGTCGAGTCCTCCGAAACCCGTCTTCTCCTCTCCGAGACTGGCAGTTCGGCTAACGTATTTCCGCCCTCCGGGGCCGAACAGGACGATTTTGATGGGTTCGACGAGCTCGAGGCCCGCGCGATCCTCGATGCCGTTTCGCGCCTCGCCTCATCCGCACTCGGCGCTTTAGGCCATGAGCGTCCCTATATTCTCTCCGTCTCTGGAGGGGGATATACGATACAGACCGGCGCTCGCCCGAGGAACGCGGCGTACCTCGTCTACGCCCTCGGGCTCTCGCGCGGTGCGGAAGGCGAGATAGAGGCTGAAAAAATCCCAATCGCCGCGCTTAACGTAAAGGGCGGCGCGAAGGGGCGAGCGGCGGGAGTAGTCTCCGCGCCTTCAAAACCTGCCGCCATCCTCCCCGGCGACAGGCTGACGCCGATATCCCTTGGGGAGGCGAGGGGTTTGAAGTTTGCGGAGACCCGTCCGGACGCCGCGCCGAAGAAGGTCGCTGTAAGCGAGGACGAGGCGCCTGAGCCTGACGTGGAGGAATCGAGCGACGGCCCAGTCGATTCGAGCGAACCCGCCCCGGCGCCGAAAACATCCGACGCTCCCCTGCCGGATCCAAACCAGTCGACGGACGTCAATGTCATGGACACATACCCCATATACCACGTGGAGAGGGACAATCTGGCCAGACAGCATCTCGCCGCGATGAACTTGTACTCGCGCGGAGAGTTCGCGGAGGCTCTTGCCGCGTTCGGCAAGGTCGCGGACGCGTACCAGGGCAACTTCCTCTCCGCCTATTGGGCCGGTTTGTCCGCTCTGGAGCTCAGGGACTCGAGGACAGCCGCCGCCTGGTTCAATCGCGCTCTTTCGATCAACCCGAAATACCGGCCGGCGATCTCCGCGAAGGGCGGAATGAAATAGAGGCCGAGCTTGACAGGCCTGATAGTGATGCGATAATGGCTCCACATTTTCATATAGCTACTCCACGAATGGGGGATATTTCCAGGTTCGCCTAACAGGGTAAAGGGAAAAAATCAGAAAATAATCAAGTCCCGCTTTGTGATTAAAAAACGAAGAGTTATACTGTTATAGTCGGATGGCAGAGGAGGGATAAGGAATGTTTTGTACGCAGTGCGGCCATAAACTCAACGATACCGCTTTTTTTTGTCCACAATGCGGAGTTCGGGTCGGCTCGAACCGCAGGAGCAGCGAAGCCTCGAGCCCACCGGTGCGCGTCATATTGTCCCAGCCCCAGGAAGTTCGCCCGCCGGCGCCAACCCACTCGAAAAAAAGATCACTGCCGAAGCTGGTTCCGCTGTTCTCGTTTATCGGCTTTTTGGCCGGTCTCCCGGCGAGTTATTTTTTTCAGGATCCTTTTATTCGCGAGAAGCTTTCGCTCGTCGACTATATAAAGCTCCTCCCAGATATAATCTCGGATAAATCCACCGGCACGAACTTCACAACTCCGATCATTGCGAGCTGCCTCATAGGCGCGATTTTGTTCGGCGTCGTCGGTTATTTTATTGCCCTTTCCAAAAAAAGCTCCTGAATGGCGAGATCGGCCATTTAAAGGCGGCGCGCTCGTCGCGCTTTTGGCTGTTGCGATATTTTTGCTAGGCTTGCCGGGTTTGGCCGCCCTTTCATATATTCCAGACCGTGAGTTGAACGAAAGCCACTGCTACGACTGGCTCCAGAACGGCGACGTCGTATTCGTCGCCGGCAGGACATGGCGGAGCCTCCTCGTGCGCTCTGTCCTCGGCGACGGGACGAGTTTTTCCCACGTAGGTATCGTCAGGATTCTCGGCGGCCTCCCCTGCGTGATCCACGCAAGCCCCGGCGACGGCGTCGTAAAGCTCGAATCCGCGGAGGAGTTTTTATCGCCCGCAAAGGTCAAGGCCGCCGGTGTGTACAGGCTGGTGGCCAGGGGCGATATCGCGGCCGTCGCGAGTGCCGCCGCGCTCGGTTATTTTGCCAGGGGCGCGTCGTTCGACAGCAGGTTTGACATGTCGAGCGAGGACGAGATTTACTGCACGGAGCTGGTGTGGCTCGCGTACAGGAAGGCTGGGATAGACCTAGCGGAGGGCGAGAAACTCCACGAATCCGCCCTGTACGGTAAAGTGATACTGCCAGCCAACCTGAGCGCCAGCGCGCGCCTCGTGAGCGTCTCCGGCGCATGTGTTCACACACAACGCGAGTCTTCAGACTTTTGAAACGGTATGTTATACTGGCGCTTAAATTTAGGAGCGCGGCTCACGCAAATATCACTGTCTGAACTCAAAAGCGGGAACTTGTGTTTCGGGCTGGGGTGTGCCTTGTTGACATTGATGTGAAAAACCGCTAGACTCGCTAAATTATCGGGTTATGAGGAACTGTGGTGTCGGATATCCGTGCAAATTTAAGAAAAGTTTGCAAGGGCGGTGAAAGATGTGGAAGATGGAACACGTTTTACTGAAGATTAAACCCGGAGCTTCGAGAGAGCTCAAACGCAAAAATGCGGTTTGAGCTTTTAGTCAACGTTTCTTTACTAAACATCAGATCTGCGGCGTCGCGTCTCCCTAAACCTTATATATCTCTATAATAAAAAAAGGAGTTGTTTCGTTGTGTTGAAAAAATCAATCGCCCTATGCGCAATTATCGCCCTTTTCTCGTTATCGGGCGCCGCTTTCGCGGCGGCCCCGGTCAAAATCGGGCATACCGTCTCGCTCACGGGCGGCGCCTCGATGTGGGGACAGTCCGAGGCAAACGCCATCGACATGCTCGTTAAAAAAATCAACGCGGAGGGCGGCCTCCTCGGCAGGCAGATCGAAATAGTGCGCTACGACAACCGCGCCGACGCTATAGAGTCGGTCAACGTCGCCCGCAGGCTCGCCGGCGACAAGGTAATCGCCGTGATCGGCCCCGCGCAGAGCGGGAACGCCATCGCCACGGCGCCAATTCTCGAGCGCGCGAAGATACCGATGGTCGTCACCACGGCGACGAACCCTTACGTGACAGTGGATCAGAAGACAAACAAAACCCGTCACTACGCTTTCCGCCCCTGCTTCATCGACCCATTTCAGGGAACCGTGGCGGCTCGCTTCGCCGTGGACAGGCTGAACGCCAAAAGAGCGGCGGCGCTTTACGACGTCGGCTCCGACTATGGCCAGTGGCTCACCAGATATTTTGAGGAGGCGTTTACAGCGCGCGGCGGAGTCGTCCTCGCCAAAGAGGCGTTCCGCTCCGAGGAGCTGGACTATCGCGCGCAGCTTGGCAAGATCAAGGAGCTCAACGTCGACGTCATTTTCATCCCCACGAGCCAGAAGGAGGCCGCGATGGCCGCGCGACAGGCTCGCGACCTCGGCATAGAGGCCGTGCTCCTCGGCACTGACAACTGGGGCAGCCCCGACCTTATCGACTTGGGCGGCGACGCGATCGACAGGGCGTTTTTCGTGAACCTGGCCGATCTCGACGACCCAGACATTCGCGGCTTCGTCACGGAGTACCGCGAGACGTACGGTTCGGATCCTGTGCTCCCCAACCCGGTCATGGCGCAGGACGCGCTCATCATGATCGTCGAGGCTGTGAAAGCCGCGAAGTCCGTCGACGGGCCGAAGCTCGCGGACGCTCTCGCCCACCTGAAGGAGATCAAGGTGACGAGCGGCGTGCTCACCATAGACCCGACGGATCACAACCCGCTGGACAAACCGGCGGTCATTCAGAAGGTCGATGTTGAGAAAAAAGAGTTCGTCTTCGTGGAGAAGTATCAGGGTAAGTAAAGGCGTGATCGCGAGGGAGTTCGCGTGTTTCTGCAGACCCTTGTAACCGGCCTCTCCATCGGCGGCATCTACTCGCTGATGGCGGTCGGTTATTCCCTCATCTTCAGCATACTTTCCTTCAGCAACTTCGCCCACGGCGCCGTCATCATGCTAGGGGCGTACATAGGGCTCGCGCTGGCGACACAACTGCATCTGGGGCTCGGCCTCGTCGTCGCCGGCAGCGTCGTTGGCGCGGGGATCCTTTCGGTCTGCAACGAACGAGTCGCCTATGCGGCGCTTCGCCGCCGCCGGGCCCCGTCGCTCTTCCTGATGATAAGCGCCATGGGCTGCTCCGTCTTCCTGGAGAACATGGTCTACGCTACGATAGGCTCGCGATTTTATACGTTCCCCGAGTTCTTCAAACGCCAGGTCGTCCACGTCGCCGGTAGCTCGCTCAGCCTGCTCGACCTGTTCGCGTTCGCCGTTTCGATAGGGGCGATTTTCGCGCTCCACATTTTCATAACGAGGACAAAAACAGGCATAGCGATCCGCGCTGGCGTCGGAGATATGACGATGTGCTCGCTTATGGGCGTGAACACCGACCGGCTCATCTCGATAGTGTTTTTTCTCGCCGGGGCGTTCGCCGGGGTGGCCGGCGTCTTCCTCGGGATAAAATACCTCGTCTACCCGACGATGGGCTGGGTTACGAACAAAGCCTACATCGCCGCCGTTATCGGAGGCCTCGGCAGTTTGCCGGGCGCGCTCATCGGCGGCCTGATCTTAGGCGTGGTCGAGACGCTCGTCTCGACATATCTGTCGAGCGTCATGCGCGACGTATTCAGCTTCACTATGCTGATAACGCTTCTCATCTGCCTGCCCAACGGCCTCATGGGGCTGGAGACCGAGGAGAAGGTATAGATTATGGATTACGTCCTCGGTGTCGTTTTGCTCGCCTGCATCAACATGATAGCTGTGCTGGGCCTCTCGATATTCACGGGCTTCACAGGGCTGTTTTCGCTCGGGCACGCCGCGTTTGTCGGCATCGGCGCGTATACGGCCGGGGTTCTGACATATCACTGGAACGTTCCATTTTTACTCGCGATCATCGCCGGCATGGCGGCCGCTGGGCTGTCGAGCCTCGTGATCGGCATCCCGACGCTTAGGGCGAAGCTTCGCAGCGACTACTTCGCGATCGCCATTCTGGGTTTCGGCGAGGCGCTGCGCGTCTGCCTCGAAAACCTCTCTATCACAAACGGCGCGCGCGGTCTCTCAGTGGACGAACTGAGCGGCCCTGTCTGGATACTCGGCGCGCTCGTCCTCTCCATCCTGGCGTCCCGCAACCTTTTGAAGTCTCGCTTCGGCGCGATATTCATAGCGATACGGGAGGATCCAATCGCGGCGGAGATGTCCGGGATAGACCTCTTCAGGATGCGCTTATTGTCCCTCGTCGCGAGCGCGCTTCTTTGCGGCGTATCCGGCGCGCTCCTCGCCCACAGGCTCGCTTTCATCCAGCCGGTCATGTTCACGCTCACCCAGTCCACGCAGCTCCTGGCCTCCGTCATAGCGGGCGGGATGGGGAGCATATCAGGGCCGGTCATTGTCGCCTTTATTTTCACGTCTTTGCCAGAGATGCTGCGCTCGCTCGAAATGTGGCGGCTGCCGGCCTACGGTCTGTTGCTGGTCGTCATAATGGTCTACAGGCCACAGGGGCTCATGGGCTACAGGGAGATCTCCAGTTTTTTCAAATGGAGGCGCGCGAAATGACAGCCTCCCGGCTCGAAGTCAGAAACCTCACCCGCTCGTTCGGCGGCATAGTCGCGGTCGATTCGCTCTCGTTCGACGCGGGGGGCGGCATTACCGGCCTCATTGGGCCAAACGGGGCCGGTAAAACGACGGTCTTCAACCTTATCACCGGCATCTATCGCCCATCGGTTGGGACGATACTCCTCGACGGGACGGAACTGATCGTGAAGCGCCCGCATGAGGTGGTGCGGGCCGGCGTGTCGCGGACGTTCCAGAACATCAGACTTTTCAACAGAATGACCTGTCTCGAGAACGTGATGACCCCCCTCCTCACCCAGGGCGTATATGGCCCAGTCTCGGCGTTCCTGCGCACGTCTTCTGTGCGGGCCGAGGAAAAAATCGCGAGGGACAGGGCTTTTTCGATAATGGAGGATGTCGGCGTCGCCGACGTCTCGGACAGACAAGCATCCACGCTTCCATACGGCCTCCAGCGCAAACTGGAGATCGCGCGCGCCCTGGCCTGCGCCCCGCGCCTGCTGCTCTTGGACGAACCGGCCGCCGGAATGAACGACGCGGAGACCCGCGAGCTAGGCGAGTCCATAGTCAAGGTACAAAAGGACTTCGACGTGACGATCATCCTGATTGAGCACCACATAAATCTCGTCATGGACATATGCGGACACATCGTCGTGATGGAGCGCGGGGCATTGCTCGCCAAGGGCTCACCGAGCGAGATCCGAAGCGACGGCAGAGTGGTGGCCGCGTACCTTGGCCGTCCCCGCGAGCGCAAAAAGCGGCTAGGGGCCGATGAAGGGACGGGCCGATGACGGCGCCGCGCGAGATGTATCTGGAGATCAGGAACCTCCACGTATACTACGGCAACATTCACGCCCTTCACGGCGTGAACGTCGACGTAGGTAAAGGCGAGATAGTTTGCGTCGTTGGCGTAAACGGGGCTGGGAAGTCCACTCTGATGTGGGCCATCGCCGGCGTCCTCCCCATAGCTCAGGGCGCCGTCCTGCTGAACGGGGCGCGGCTTCCAGCGGCGCCGCACGAGATAGTAAACCTCGGAATATCCCTTGTCCCGGAGCGCCGGCGTCTTTTCTCCGCGCTCTCCGTGAGGGAAAACCTGATAATGGGCGCGATGCGACGCAAGGACAAAGAGGGAATAGAGTCCGACATGGAGCGATGTTTCTCGCTTTATCCCGTTTTGAAGGAGCGCTTGTCGCAGCGCGCCGGGACGC
This sequence comes from Synergistaceae bacterium, assembly GCA_031289775.1. Lineage (GTDB taxonomy): Bacteria > Synergistota > Synergistia > Synergistales > Synergistaceae > JAITOY01. Next base: position 93,796 of record JAITOY010000047.1, on the reverse strand, counting down.
TCTCCGGAGGCGAGCAGCAGATGCTGGCCATCTCGCGCGCCCTCATGAGCCGCCCCATGGCCCTGCTGCTCGACGAACCGTCGCTCGGCCTCGCGCCGCTGGTGGTGGAGTCCCTGTTCGCCACAATACTGAAGATAAGGGACGAGGGCGTCACGATCCTCCTCGTTGAGCAAAACGCCTTGCAAGCCCTGGAGATCAGCGACCGAGGGTATGTCCTACAGACCGGCGAAATAGCCACAAGCGCCCCCAGCGCCGAATTGATAGAAAACCCCCTGATAAGAAAAGCCTACCTCGGCGAAGACGCGTAAAACGCCGTTCGCGCCGATAGTTAGCGCTCATTTGCTTCGCGTCGGGAACATTGCGTTCGGCAACCCGACATCGATGCGACTTGATGGAACTTTATTGCCAGTTATTTTTTATGACTATAAACTTAGTATAATTTGATATTATCAAAAAAATATTTTCCAGGGGGGAAATAGTATGTCATGGTTAAAGAACAGAAGTATTGGCGGGAAATTGGGAATATTATCTGGAATTCCGCTGGTTTTATTGGTGTTTATCACTATTTTTAATTATTCGGCTATCGTCAACATTGAAAAACGCAACAAATTCGCGTATGAGAATTATTCCTACTTTGCGGCGGAAATGGCCGTCTTCAGGGCAAACCTTCAGGCGAACCAGAAGAACATATTGAAGGCGATTCTCACGGAAGACGAGGACAAAATCAAAGCCGCGGTCGATGATATAGAGGAGAGGCGAACACAGAACCTGGAGATTCTCAACGCTTACGCCATAACCGACATGACCGATACGGAAAAAAGCCTCCTGGCAGAGATAAATTCCATGATTTCCAACCTTCGCACGATGCAGGATAAAACAGTGGAGTTGGGCAGACAAAAGGGACACAAGGATGAAGCCGAGGATTATTTCTTCGATGAAGTGGATCCTTACGTTATAAAATTCAACAATGACCTCCGCGAGCTGTCCGACTACCTTATCGAGGAAGCGCAACGACTTCAGGACGAGACGAACACTTATGCCGAAACAACTTCCGGCGCCGGGATGATAATCGCGATTTTCGCGGTTCTTTTCACGTTATTCCTGAGTTTTATAATATCCCGTTTCATAACGCGCCCGATCGGCGTCATGGAGAAAAATATTTCCAAATTCGCGGAGGGCGACCTGACTATATCTTATAGCGTTACCGGGCGCGACGCGCTTTCACAGATGGGGAACGAAATACTTCAGATGGCGGGGACGCTTCAAGGCGTTGTGAGCACGATCAAAACTGCCGGCGGCCGGATTTCCGACTCCGCGCAGGATTTTTCCGCGATGGCGGAAGAGACGAACGCCTCTGTCGAGGAGTTCCGGGCGAACGTCGACGAAATGAGCGTGAACCTGAGCGGACTCGCTTCAGCGAGCGAGGAAGTCAACGCGTCCGTCGAGGAGGTTGCCGCCGGAGCGCAGACAACCGCAGAGAAGGGCACGGACATAGCGCGCAAGGTCGACAACGCCATGAGCGCGGGCGACTCGGGGATGAGCGCCGTGCGCAGCGTCGTCGAGGGCATAGGCAGAGTGGCGGAAAGTTCGGCCGCTTCCACTTCGGCGGTGCTTGAACTTGGCAACAGGACAAGGCAGATACAGAGCTTCGTCACGCAGATAGGCAGCATAGCGGATCAGACAAACCTGCTCGCGCTGAACGCGGCGATAGAGGCCGCGCGCGCCGGCGATGCGGGACGCGGTTTCGCTGTCGTCGCGGAGGAAGTCCGCAAACTGGCTGAGGACAGTAACGTAGCGGCCAAAAGTATCGCTGAACTTGCGTCTCAGATCACAGGAGATCTGGATCGCATTGTCAACTACGCGCAGGAGAACACGGCCGTCTCGAACAAGGCGAAGGATCTCTCCAACGAGACAGAGAGCGCGATAACCAATATGATCACATATCTGCGCGACATTTCGTCGTCGACGCAGGATCTCGCCGCTGTCGCGGAGGAACAGGCTGCCTCGAGCGAGGAGATAGCGGAGGCCGTACAGGGTATGTCGACGAAGATAAACGCCACAGCCAGAGCGAGCGAAAATATACGCACAAGCGTCACGGAGATCGCGGCAGCTTCGGAGAAGGTCGCCGAAGGCTCGGAGGAACTGTCGAACCTTGCGGGCCATATGCAGGATAATCTTTCATACTTCAACCTGGGAGACGACGAGGGCAATGTTAAAAAAACAGGTATGAAAGCGCTGCCGGCAAAGAGGTAAAGAAGAACAGATTGACGGAAGGGCGCGGCGCCGTGCCTCTTGTGGAGATGCGGGGGATCACGAAGAGGTTCTCCGGGGTCACGGCCAACAGGGACGTGAATTTTTCAGTGGAGGCCGGCGAGGTTCACGCCCTTCTCGGCGAGAACGGCGCCGGCAAGTCCACGCTCATGAACATTCTGTACGGCCTTTACCGTCCGGATGAGGGCCGGATATTTCTTGACGGCAAGCCGGTCATCTTCCGCACTCCGCGCGACGCCATCGCCGCCGGTATCGGAATGGTGCATCAGCACTTCATGCTCGTCCACACCCACACTGTGTGGGAGAACATGATCCTCGGCGTCAAGGACACGCCATTTGTACTGCCAAAGAAAAAAATCATAAACAGGATCGCGGAGATCTCTGGCCACTACGGGCTCCAGATTGACCCGTCGGCCATGGTCTGGCAGCTCTCCACCGGCGAGCAGCAGCGCGTCGCTCTGCTCCAGATGCTTTACCGCAACGTCCGAGTGCTTATCCTCGACGAACCGACAGCGGTTCTGACGCCGCAAGAGTCTGTGAGACTCTTCGAAACTATCAGGCGCATGAGCGGCGAGGGGCACGGGGTCGTCTTCATCTCCCACAAGATGAGGGAGGTTATGAGCGAGACCCATAAGGTCACAGCGCTGCGCAGGGGAGAGAACGCCGGCACTGTCGCGACCTCTGAGACGACAGAGGAGGCGCTCGCAGAGATGATGATGGGCAGGAAAGTGACGCTCGACGTCAACCGCAGCCGCCTCAACGCCGGCAAGACACTCTTCGAGGTGAGGAACATCAGGGTTCTTGGCGACAGGGGAGTCGAGGCGGTGAGCGAGGTTTCTTTCAGCATTAAACAAAACGAGATACTTGGGTTGGCCGGCGTTGCTGGCAACGGCCAACAGGAGCTCTGCGAGGCCCTTGTGGGTCTGCGCCCGCTTCTCTCAGGAGAGATAAAGATGAACGGATGCCGCATGGAGGGTTCATCCCCCAGGCGCTTCATCCGCGAGGGCATCTACTACATCCCGTCCGACCGCAAGGGGGTCGGAATGGCCTCCGGCATGGACATCGTCAGCAACTCCATCATAAAAAAATACTGGTCGAAACCAGTCGGACACGGAGCATTCATCGACTGGCGAAATTCTGCGGCCTGCGCGAAGCGTATCATCGAGGACTTTGACGTCTCGGCGCCGTCGCTTCACACCCCTGTGAGAAACCTGAGCGGTGGGAACCTCCAGAAGCTCCTTATGGGGCGCGAGCTCTCCGAAGCGCCGAAAGTCCTGATCGTCATGCACCCCACGTGGGGACTCGACGTCTCCGCTACGAGATACGTGCGCGAACAACTTCTCGCGGCGCGCGAAAACGGCTCGGCGACTCTCTTGATATCCGAGGATCTCGACGAGCTCCTGGCCTTGAGCGACCGTCTGGCGGTCATGTTCAAGGGAAAGTTCATGGGCCTTTTGGACGACCCGGCCTCCGTGCCAACCGAAAAAATCGGCCTTTTGATGGCTGGCGCCCCAGTGGAGGCGGCGTAGTGAAGTTTCGCGCGGAGAAGAGGATAGACGCGCCGGTGTGGATGAACGTAGTAGTGACGCTCCTGTTTGTCTCGTTCGCGTTCGTGGCGGGCGGCCTTTTCCTGTACACTCAGGGGGTGCCGCCGCTGTCGGCATATTGGATCATTTTGCGCTCGTCGTTCGGCAGTGGGTATGACCTCAGTGAGACAGTGGTGAAGGCGCTGCCGCTCGCTATGGTCTCCATCGCGGTCATGCTCTGCTACACGATGCTCATCTGGAACATCGGGGCAGAGGGGCAGGCGCTTTTAGGCGCGCTCGCCGCAGCGGCCGTTGTTCGCTATTTCCCCGCGGAGAGCCGTGTCGCGATGCTCTCACTCATGGCAGTGGCCGCCGCCGTAGCTGGCGGAGTCTGGGCCGGCATCGCCGGTTTCCTGAGGGTGAAGTGGAACGTGAACGAGATAATCACGACGCTGATGTTGAACTACATAGCGATTCGGCTGCTCGAGTTTTTTATTTACGGCCCGTGGAGGGACCCCTCTTCACTTGGCTTCCCCATGACAAAACCTTTTATCGACTCGGCGAGGCTGCCCACGCTCTGGGGGACGCGCGTCCACATGGGGCTGTTCGCCCTGCTCGTCCTGGCCGTAGTGATGGAGGTCATCATGAGGAAGACGCGCTGGGGCTACGAGATACGCGTCATGGGCGACAACAGTCGAGCCGCGAGTTACGCCGGCATGAACTACTTCAGGGGAGTCGTCGGAGTGATGTTCCTCTCGGGCGCCATCGCGGGCTTCACTGGGATGTGCGAGGTCGCCGGCCTTCAGGGCCGCATTCAGGCCGGTTTTTCGGCGCAGTACGGATATACGGCAATCATCGTGGCGTGGCTGTCGCACCTGAGCCCTGCGCTCAGCTTGTTCGTGGCGTTTTTGATGAGCTCCCTCTTAGTCGGCGGGGCTGCGCTCCAGATAGAGATGGGGCTGCCGCTGGCGAGCGCGGCGATCTTTCAGGGGCTGATACTCTTCTTCGTCCTCGGCGGGGAGTTTTTTCTGAACTACAGCGTCCGGCTCGACCTAGGGCCGGCTAAAGGGCCGGACGCGCACGAAAAATACGCTGGCGGCGGAGGCTAAAACTGATGGAGACCCTTATACCGATCCTCGCCGCGGCCGTGAGAAGCGGCACGCCAATTCTGTACGCGACATTGGGCGAGATAGTGACCGAAAAGGCCGGAATCATGAACATCGGGCTGGAAGGCATAATGCTGATGGGAGCGCTCACCGGCTTTTCCGCGACGCTCTCCACAGGGCGCCCATGGCTTGGACTATCCGCCGCGTTCGCCGTCGGGGCGTGCCTCGGGCTGATCCACGCCTTTCTGTCCGTCACGCTCGGCAGCAACCAGGTTGTTTGCGGACTCGCAATGACGATGTTCGGCGGAGGCGCAAGCGCTCTGATGGGCAGGAACCAGGTGGGCATGACCATAAAGGGCATGGCGCCTTTAGACATCCCGGTTTTGTCGGAACTGCCAATTTTGGGGAGGGTGTTTTTCTCGCAGGACATCATGGTTTACATCTCATTTATCCTCGTTTTTTTCCTCGTGTTTTTCCTGCGCTGTACACGCCCAGGCATGGATCTTAGGGCCGTCGGCGACAACCCCAGGGCTGCGGACGCGATGGGACTGCCAGTAGCGCGTATCCGCTGTACATACGCTATCTTGGGCGCGGGCCTTGTGGCGCTGGGTGGCGCGTACATGTCCGTCGTCTACAACAAATTCTGGGCAGAGAGCATGACGGCAGGAAGGGGCTGGATCGCTGTGGCAATGGTCATCTTCGCCGTCTGGAACCCAATGCGGGCCGCGCTCGGGGCCTACCTCTTCGGCGGCGTCGACGCGTTCCAGCTCCGTCTTCAGGCTGCCGGGACGTCCGTCCCGACGCCGCTTCTCATGATGCTGCCCTATATCCTGACCATCCTTGTGCTAGTCTTCATCTCGATAGGCAAAGGCCGCAAGATATCTTTAAGCGCCCCATCCGCCCTGGGTGTACCGTTTTACAGGGAGGAGCGGGACTGATCCGCGGACATTACGGAAAACATCAGGCGTGACCGACGCTGTTCCCCAACAAGCTCGCGAACCTGGTTTTTTCCGCGTATCCCGTATCGCGCCATTCTCCGCATCGACTATAATAGGCAAATTCATGGGGGTGGGTTTATGACAAATCAGGTTTGGAATCCGGAAAATTATAAAAAGTCGGCGAATTTCGTCGCGGCTCTTGGTATGCCGGTGATCGAGCTGCTCGATCCGAAACCGGGCGAGCGAGTGCTCGATGTCGGCTGCGGGGATGGAGTTTTAACGAAGGCTCTCGTCGATCGCGGCTGCGAGGTGATAGGGATAGATTCGAGCGAGGAGATGGTCGCCTCGGCTCGCTCACTCGGGCTCAACGTTCGCGTGGCGGACGCTCATAAGCTCGAGGCCGAGTTCGCCCAAGCCGGTAAATTCGACGCCGTGATGAGCAACGCGGCAATCCATTGGATGGGCGACCAGTACGCCGTAGTTCGTGGAGTATGGGACGTCCTGCGACCGGGAGGCCGCTTCGCGGCGGAGTGCGCAGGTGAGGGCAATGTGCGGATAATACGCGAAGGGATGAAGATATCTCTCATCAATCGCGGTATTGACTACAAAGCCCGCAATCCGTGGAAGTACCCGGATGTGGGTATGTTCTCGAACATTCTCGAGAATCAGGGCTTCCGCGTGAGTTACATAGCGCGGATCGACCGTCCGACAAAACTGCCGAACGGTCTTCGCGGCTGGCTCGAGGTCTTCTCCAACTCGCACACCAGAGACTTTTCGGACGATGAGCGCATCCACTTTTACGAGGAGGTCGAGAACTACTGCCGCCCGAAGCTCTACAGCGATGAGAAGGGCTGGACAGCCGACTACGTCCGCCTGCGCTTTTTGGCGCTCAAGCCCAAGGAGTGAGGCGAGGGCGACGGAACACAATCTGCGTTTCGCCATAGCTGGCGCGGGGATAAACTGATATAATCATGTTCGCTCAAAATTATATCCTGTGGAGGTTTGCGGTATGAAAAAGTTCGTTATGTTATCCTTGGCGTGCTGTTTCTGTACTATGGCTGGAGCGGTCTTTGCCGCGCCGGTTCCCGTCGAGGAGATCAACCCCGGCTACATGTACCTCGGGCCAGTCGGCGACGGAGGATGGACGTACTCTCAGGAGATAGGTCGCCTGGCTGTTGACGCGGCGTTCCCCGCCCTGAAGAGCGCGATCGTCGAGTCAGTGCCGGAGGGGCCGGAGTCTGTGCCGATCATGGAGCGCCTCATTCGCCAGAACAAATCGAAGCTGATTTTCGCCTGCTCCTTCGGCTACATGGACTTCGTCCAGGACGTCGCGAAAAAATACCCGGACACGACCTTCATGCACGTCTCCGGCTATAAGCGCGCGGACAACGTCGGCACACTCTTCGGCCGCATGTACGAGCCTCGTTATCTGAGCGGCCTCGTCGCCGGCAATGCGAGCAAAAGCGGCAACATCGGCTACGTAGCCGCCCATCCGATCCCGGAGGTTATTCGCATGATCAACGCCTTCGCCCTCGGCGTCCGCAAGGTAAACCCGAACGCGACGGTCAAGGTCATCTGGCTCTTCTCCTGGTTTGACCCTGGCAAGGAGAAGGAGGCCGCCAAGGCGCTCATCGACGCCGGCTGCGACGTGATTGCGATGCACGCCGACACAGGAGCGGTCGCGCAGGCATGCGAAGAGGCCAAGACCTACGTCATAGGCTACAACAACGACATGACAAAATACGCGCCAACGATGCAATTGACAGCCCCGATCTGGAACTGGGAGAAACTTTTCGCGCCGGTGGTACAGCAGGTCGCCGACGGGACGTGGAAGTCCGAAGCCATCTGGCTCGGCATGAACTCCGGCGCGGTCGATCTCGCCCCGTTCGGCCCCGGCGTGCCTGAGGACGTGCGCAAGCTGGTTGACGACGAAAAGGCCGATATCATCTCCGGCAAACAAAAAGTCTTTGCCGGCCCAATAAAAGACCAGTCCGGAAAGGTTATCGTAAAGGATGGCGAGGCAATGTCGGACGACGACATCTGGAGCATGGGCTGGTTCGTTGAGGGAATCGTCGGGGATATACCGAAGTGATAACGCGCTTGTAGGGCAATCGGATATTTCTAACAAGCCAGCTCGTCGAGCTCGCGCATCCACGTTGCGCAGGAGGCGTCGCTCGGCATACGCCAGTCGCTCCTCGGGGAGAGGCTGACAGAGCCTATCTTTGGGCCGTCCGGCAGGCAGCTTCGCTTGAACTGTTGCGCGAAAAACCTATGATAGAAGATCCTCAGCCAGCTCAATATGACCTCGGGCGAGTAACTCTCGCGGAAGGCGATCTTCGCGAGCGCGAACGTTCTCGCTGGCGGACGCCCCCAGCGGACTACGTGATAAAGGAAGAAGTCGTGCAGCTCGTAGGGGCCGACTATGTTCTCCGTGCGCTGTGATATGTCGTCGCCGGACGGAGGCAGCAGTTCGGGGCTCACCGGGGTAGCGAGGATGTCTGTCAGGACGTCGAAGAGCGTTGGCGTGACATCGGCTACGTACTGGACTATGTGCCGCACGAGCGTCTTCGGCACGCCGGAGTTCACGCCGTACATGCTCATGTGATCGCCGTTATACGTCGACCAGCCGAGCGCCAGCTCCGAGAGGTCGCCTGTGCCGACTACGATGCCGCCGGATTTATTCGCCAGATCCATGAGGACAAGGGTTCGAACACGGGCCTGGGCGTTCTCGTACACCACATCGTGGGACTCCGGCGGTTGGTCTATGTCGGAGAGGTGCAAGTTCACGGAGTTCGATATGTCGATCTCGCGACAATCAACCCCTATCGCCTCGCAGAGCCGAAGGGCGTTGGACTTTGTCCGCGCGGTCGTCCCAAAACAGGGCATCGTGACCGCAAGGATATCCGTCATTGGGCGGTCGATCCTCGCGAAAGCGCGCGCCGTCACAAGCAGGGCAAGACAACTGTCAAGCCCGCCCGATATGCCGATAACAGCGCTTTTTGCGCTGGAATGTTCCACCCTCTTACGCAGGCCGGCGACCTGCATGTCCAGAATCAGTTCGCACCTCGCGTTTTTCTCGCGCTCGTCGCCGGGCACAAAAGGGTGCGGGTCGACGCGGCGGTTCAGCGAGAGTGGATAGATATGCCGCGTATTCCCTTTCCCTGCGTTGAGCGAGAACGGTATTGTCGCGTATCCTTTAGCGTCGAAGGAAAATGTGTTCATTCGCCTGCGGTCGAATTCGAGCGCTCGCAGGTCTATCTCGGCCGACGTCCATCCGTCCCCGAACGGCGGCGACTCCGCGAGAACTTCTCCGTTCTCGCAGATTAAATTATGCCCCGAGAAGACCATGTCAGTGCTGCTTTCGCCGTGCCCCGCGTCCGCGTACAAATATCCGCAGATGAGCCTCCCGGACTGGGCCTCGGCGAGAGTTCCGCGATACTCGGCCTTGCCGATGACCTCGTCGCTCGCCGAGGGGTTCACGATCACTGTCGCGCCAGCCATCGCGTGGAATGAGCTCGGAGGCGCCGGAACCCATAGATCCTCACATATCTCTGCAGCGAGACGAAACGCTGGCTCCTCGTCGCACTGAAATATAAGCCTCGTCCCTATAGGAACGTCGCGTCCGCCGAAACGAACAGTCCTCGTCTCCTCGGGGGCGGGCGAAAAATGCCGCAGCTCATAGAATTCGTTGTAATTTGGGATATTAGTCTTCGGCACAAAACCGAGTAACCCGCCGTCGCAAAATACGGCCGCGACGTTGAAAAGTTTCGCCCCTTGGATGATGGGCAGGCCTGCTATCACGATAAGCGGAAGCCCCGCGCTCCTCTCTACCAATGACGAAAGGGCCTCGCTGGCGGAGCGAAGCAGCGTCTCCTGCAAAAACAGGTCTCCGCATGTGTAGCCTGTGAGAGTGAGCTCTGGAAGACAGAGGAGTTTGACGCCCTCCTCATTGGCGCGTTCCATCAGGGCGACGATACGCTCCGTGTTGTACTGACAATCTGCTACGCGTATCGACGGAGTCGCGGCAGCCGCGCGGACGTACCCTTCAAAAGCGTCCCTCATCCCTTCAGCCCTCCTCGCGAGATGACATACCAAACCGATAAACAGTATATCACGATCCCGGGTGATCCGCGGTCGAGGGCGCGGGATTCAGGCCAGCAGATAGCGCCTGAGTTTCGATATGACCTCGGAGATTTCGATTGGCTTGCCCAAGTGGTCGTTCATGCCAGCCTCTTTGCAGCGTTCGATATCCTCGCGAAAGACGTTCGCCGTCATGGCTATTATGGATATCCTCTCTGCTTTGGGAAGCCCTGACGAACGAATGCGCCTCGTCGCCTCGTGTCCGTCCATGTTGGGCATTTGCATGTCCATGAGGATCAGGTCGTAAGTCTCGGATTTCTCCATAAACATTTCGACGGCAATTGCGCCGTCATCAGCGAATTCGAGCTCGAGACCAGTGTGCTCGATCAGGGCCTCGAATATCTCCCTGTTTATCTTAACGTCCTCCGCGAGCAGCACGCGCTTCCCGTTGAAGATGCCGTCCTCGGTGAGAGCGGCGCCTATTGCTTCGTCGCTCTGTTGCGTGAGAGGACTGAGGCACTCGTTGACGCAGTTCACGAGCGTCGATGGAAAAAGCGGCTTCTGCAGGAAACGGCTTATCCCAGCCGCCCTCGCCTCCTTTTCGATCTCGGCCCAGTCTATCGCAGAGACGAGGATGACGACCCGCTCTGCCCCATACAGACGCTTCAGCTCCCTAGTCAGTTCCACTCCGTTCATCTTCGGCATTTTCCAGTCAACGAAGATAATGTCGAAAGGGTTTGCGGCGCTTGTCTCGACTTTGTGAAGCGCCTCAGAGGCTGATAATGCCGTCTCGATTTTCGTCTCGCGCGACGCGAAGATCGTCTTGAAAAGCTCCAATATTTCGGGCGAGTCGTCGACGGCCAGAACTCGTAAGTTGTCCCAGCTTACGCTCGGTGGCAGGAGCGGAGACGAGCCCTCGCCTATTTTCGCTTTTATCTCGAAGATGAACGACGAGCCCTGTCCCAGCTCGGACTCGATCCAGATATGGCCGTCCATCATCTCTATTATGCGCTTCGATATAGCGAGACCGAGGCCAGTGCCGCCGAACTTACGCGATATACTGCCGTCAGCCTGCTCGAACGACGTAAAAAGCCTCTTCTGCTGTTCCTCGGATATGCCGATGCCGGTGTCCTTCACCTCGACGCGGATCGTGCAGAAGCCGTCCTCCTCGGACGTTTTTTCGGCGACGAGGATGACCGACCCATGCTCCGGCGTAAATTTGACGGAGTTCGACAACAGGTTCGTAATCACCTGCGCCAAACGCTGTTCGTCGGATATCAGGTTCCTCGGAATATCGGCGTCTATATCGACGAGGAGACTTTGATCCTTCTCCGCGACCTTGAAATTGATGACGTTTGTCACGCGCTGGAGCATCCTCTCGAAGTTAAACTCATCAGAGGAGAGTTCAAACTTGTTCGCTTCTATCTTCGACATGTCGAGGATGTCGTTGATGACGCCCAGCAAGTGCGTCGAAGCCTCGCCGATCCTCTCAAGGCAATACTCCTTGCGCTCGAGTTCGCGCGATGACCTCGCTATCGTCGTCATGCCGATGATGGCGTTCATTGGGGTGCGCATCTCGTGGCTCATGCGCGAGAGGAACTCCGATTTAGCGCGCGTTGACCGCTCCGCCAACTCCCTGGCGCGTTCGGCGTCGATTTTGGCCTGAGTGAGCTCTGTCGTGTCATAAAAAAAGACCATCGCGCCTTCGGCGCCACCGCTCTCCTCCAACATCGGCGTCACCTCGACCACATAGTGGCGGCAGCCATCCCGGCCGAAATTTATGTCGCACTCCATCTCTGCGGCGTGATTCTCACTGGCGCCCTGAAACATATCCACTATCCCGCGCAGACAGTCATCATCCAGAACAGGCGACAGCAACTCGCGATACGTCTTGCCCTTTAGAAGACCGAAGGCTTTGATGTTCGCGCCGCGCAGGAAGGACTCGCTCGCGAACACGACCTGTCCCTCGCTGTCGAAGAGCAGGATTATCTCCGGGCAGTTCGCGAGGAGCAGGTTCATGTACTTCTCCAGCCTCGATTTCTCCGCCGAGACGATCTTGCTGAGGTTGTCCTTGGCCTCCGCGCTTATCTTGTTGCGCTCATTGATGCTTTTTTCGTATTTTAACTCCCTCGCCAATTTTTTGTTCTCGGTTCGGAGTTTTTTGTTTTCCTCCAATAACGCGTCGGCGTCAGGCGATGTCGCGCCCGCGCCGATCGGCTCCGGAGACTGTTCGAGTCTCTCGTCCACAGCCTACAAAGCGCAGATCACGAACGTGTCGTTGTGATTGCGGTTCGTTATCGACTCGTCGTCCCTCGCGTAGACTGGGCAAATCTCGCCGCCTGAGTACGTGAACTGGTAGGGGAGGCTGTTCGCCTCCATGATGTCGCGCACGCGCTCCATCTCGCTCAGCGGCTCGTAGCCCATAGAGAAATATCTCCCGACGCAGGAGAACATGAGGAGGCAGTCGGGATTGTCCAAGGCTAGGGCCGAGTTTAGCGCCTCCGTTGTCGTTGCTATAATTTCATTCGCGTCTATGGCGCCGACCGAAAGCGTCGCCCCGACCGGGATATCGCCTCCACAGACGGCGTAGCCCTCCGGGGTGTTGGCGAACATAGCCCGCACGACGGGCGTCGTGCCGTCGTTGTAGTCGATGATGAACGGGAAGGAGTTTATGCCGACTATAGTCCCGTTCACGTCGAGCGTGAGGCCAAGCGACGTCAAGTAGTCGATCACAGGCCGCCCGTTCACCGTCTGGAGTTGGTTGCCCTGCGACGCGGTGACAAGGCCTTTGTCGTGAAAGAGCTTCGCGGCAGATATCGAACCCATAAAAAATCTCGGATTGACGTTCCCCGAGAAAAGAATGAACGCGTAGCGGTTGGGGTAGGCCTCGCCGTTGTGAAATATGCGCGCCTCGTTGTAATCGTTGTTGTGGTCGACTGAGATCATCCCGAAGTTCGGAATCCCCTCGGAAATTTCCGCGAACGCGTTCACGTAAAAATCGCCGCCCACGTTCATGAGAAGTGGCGCAAAGCTGACTAAAAGAACCGGTTTTTCAGGGAGCTCCGCCACAGCCGACTTATAAGCCGCTCGAAGCGGCGCCGGATCCTCGGAGAGCAGAGGTTCGCTCAAACCGACCGAAAAGGAGACGTCGTCGCTTGTGAGCACCATCAAGGTAAGCAGCATCGTGCCGACGGAACCGCGTGTCGAGTTGCCGAGCGTAGTCGAACCGACAACACAGAACGGCAGGGCGTCGCATATAGCCTTCACCGTCTCGGACTCGACAAAATCCGCAAAGCACGTAAGAATGCCCACGGTGTTCCCCAGCAGCCCATCCATATCCAACTGTTCCAATATCTCGGATACAGCCAACTCCACGTCGTCGATTTCGCTCGTGCAAGCCGTCAATGTCCTGATCATGAGAATCCCCTTTCGCGAATACGCCACAAAAACATGCCGCAGTCTCACGTCGCATTTTAGTACCATAAACTGACAGCGTATACAGTATTTTTTCACATGAAATACGTGGTATTGCGGTGTGGGTGTTATACTTTGCGGATATCAACTCGGCGTTGGCTGCCTAATATACAAAGGAGGATCTGAAATCATGTGGATTGATGAGCTGTTCGGCGTAAAAAAACCGATCATAGCTTTGTTGCATTTGCGCGCCCTGCCAGGCGACCCTTTGTACGAGGGGGATATGGGGTCGGTCATCGCCCAAGCGCGTAAAGACCTGATCGCGCTGCGGGACGGCGGAGTTGACGGCGTCCTCATAGCGAATGAATTCAGCATGCCCTACCCGACTCATGCGGAATACGTAACAATAGGCGCTATGGGCTTCATCGTGGGGCAACTGCGCGGCGACATCAAAATCCCTTTTGGAGTGAACGTGGTGCTAAACGCACTGGCGAGTCTCGAGCTTGCCGCCGCCACTGGCGCGGATTTCATCCGCAGCGCTTTTACGGGCGCGTATATGGGCGAACAAGGGTTATTCAACACCGACGCTGCCGCAATTGTCCGACGTAAACAAGCGTTAAAGCTCGACAGACTGAAGTTGCTCTATAAGGTCAACCCGGAATCGGACGTATACCTTGTCCCCAGGGATATAAAAGCAATCGCCAAATCCATCATTTTCTCATGCGCCCCTGACGGATTGTGCGTATCGGGCGCCGGCGCTGGAAACGAAACAAGCAGCGATAACCTTGCGGAAGTAAAAGAGGTTGCCGGTTCAATCCCGGTGTTTTGCAATACAGGTTTCAGCGCCGAGACGGCGCGCGAAAAATTTGCGGTATGCGATGCGGCTTGCGTCGGCACGGCGTTTAAGGAAGATGGCAAGTTTGCCAACAACGTTGACCCAAAGCGGATTGCAGAGATAATGAACGTCGTAAAAGAAATCCGCCGCGCGCTGTAGGAAGGGGCGAAACCATGGGGAAATATTATCTGGGCATTGACGTAGGCACTTTTGAGACCAAAGGCGTCTTGATAGACGAAAAGTTTGAAGTTATCGCTTCTTATGGGGCAAAGCACGGGATGGAGAACCCTCGTCCAAACTTTTTCGAGCACGACGCGGAAACCGTTTGGTGGGCCGATTGTTGCAAAGTTTCAAAAGGGTTGCTGGAAATGGCAGGCATACGCCCCGAGCAAATAGCAGGCATTGGGACGGATGTCCTGGGTTGCGATTGTCTGCCGGTGGATGAAAACTGCGTTCCATTACGCAAAGCTATCCTCTATGGCATAGACGCGCGCGCGTCCGCCGAAATAGCTTGGCTCGAGGAATATTATGGCGAAAAACGGCTTGGCGAATTGTTTACCCATCCTCTCTGTTCCGACGATATCGCGCCCAAAATCCTCTGGATCAAAAACAACGAGCCGGAAGTTTACGCGAAAACTTATAAATTTCTGACAGGATCCTCCTATATCACCGCCAAGCTGACGGGCGAATATGTCGTCGACCAGTTCCTCGCTAAATCGTCGTTTTCTCCATTATACAGGCAGGAAGACGCTTCCATCAATGACGCTGAGTGCGGTATATTCTGTCGGCCAGAGCAGCTTGCCGAGACGATGTTTGTGCATGGAATAGCCGGAAAGATCACCGATAAGGCCGCGTCCGAAACGGGGCTTGCCGAAGGAACCCCTGTTATCTGCGGAACTGGAGACTCCACGTCTGAGGCCATCAGCGTGGGCATCGTTGAACCGGGGCGGCTCATGTTCCAGTTCGGTTCCTCGTTGTTCTTTTTTTACTGCTCGGACAAGCTGGTGCTCGACCACCGCCTCCACGGAAACAGCTTCACTGTTCCTGGCGCTTACTGCGTATCTGGAGGCACTAACACCGCTGGTACTCTTACCCGCTGGATTCGGGATATTTTCTTTTTTGACGTTGCGGAGCGCCAAGAACGAGGAGGCCCGGAATCCTATGGCGTTATGATGGATCTGGTGGCGAACATCCCGGCTGGAAGCGGCGGTCTGATAGTGCTTCCGTTTTTTGCCGGAGAACGGTGCCCAATAAACGACCCATTAGCTAAAGGAATGATTTTTGGGCTTAACCTCGAACACACTCGGGAGCATATTTACCACGCGGCGTTGGAGGGCATCGGTTTTTCCATAGCGCAGAACATCCGCGTAATGGAAGAAATCGGGCTTCCGGTCGATGTCGTGACCGCGGTTGGCGGCGGCGTCAGGAACAGCGTATGGATGCAGATAGTCGCCGATATCATCGGAAAACCAATACGCATCCCAAAGGTGAGTATTGGGGCAAGCTACGGAGACGCCCTTATGGCGGCGCTTGGCACAGGTTTGTTAGCCAGTTTTTCCGAACTGGAAGCAGTGATCCAGCCGGGAGTAATTTTAAACCCGGACATGGAGATTCATGAAAAATACAAGAATTACCAATTAATATACGACGCTCTGTACGAAAATACTAAGGAACTGATGCACCGGCTCGAAAAATGACGCGAAAACTCGCGCCTCCCAAGGGTGGATTCGCTCATTTTACGGATGAAGACGATTTGTAAAACATCCTTGTGACCTCGACCAGCTCGCCGCGCCGATCCATCGACACTGCGAGAAGTTCCTCGCTTATCAGGCGATTTTTCCTTCCGGGGATCGTGGCCGTGCCGCGCAAAAAGTAGAACCTCCTCGCTTCGTGGGGAGCGTAGATGGTCGGCATTCTGGGGATGAAAGAGAGGGATGCGCCAAAAAGCCCTGTCTCGTAGTTCGCGTCGGCTACGTAGATCTCTATGTCGAATCCGCTGAACCCCCCAAAAACGCCGCCGCCGTTAGCGCGTCCTCCGTCCGGGCGTATGGCCTCTATCCTCTCGAATGGCGTCCCGAACTGCTTGCCGCCGCTCGGCGTCTGTCCCTCGCATATCGAGGAGAGGAGCCAGTCCTCCGCGAGCTTTACAGCTATATGGGCTGCGTCCGTCTGTCCTCTGTACGACACGCGGGGGACGGTAATCTCCACGTAGGAGGTTACCGCGACCAGCATCGCGCCAATAGTGAAAAAAAACACCATGAGCAAAATTATTACCAAAGGTGTCGTAAATGCTTTTTTCATCGTTCGCCGCGGCCAATAGGCCATTCCCTCCATGAGACGTCGAGAGACGCGTTGCGGATCGCGCCGGATATCAGGACGCTCGTCGTCCCAGTTTTCGTGTCGTATCGCGTCGACACTGCCCACCCCGGCCGGGTGGCAACGTCTGCCGACGCCCACCCTGCGCCAATCTCGTTTATGATGGACGAGAGCGCTATGGACTTCTCTCGCTGTTCCTCGCACCGGACTACGACCTTGATGGCGAGCGCCGAAAAATCGAGCCCTGCCAGTATCACTGCGGCGGCAAGCAACATACAGACAAGCGTCTCGACAAGTGCAAAACCGTTTTTATTGTTTTTCATTATAAAACTACCTCTACGGAAAATCTAAGCTAAGAATATCATGCGCGCAACAAAAAACACCGGCATAAAGGCCGGTGATGCGGCTGCGCATATTGTGAGGAAAATTAGGGGAAAGCGCGCTTTTAAGGAAGCGCAAAGGGCCGGGGATTGTGTCCCCCGGCCCTCGCTGTGGCGCGTCTTTATCCGCGGCTATGCTTTTTTCAGCGTAAGTACCTTGCTTTCGGAGGCCTGGAGCCTCGGGGCCATGATGTTGATCACGCCATTTTCGAACGCGGCCTCGGCCTTGTCCGTGTCGATCTCGAAGGGCAAAGATACCTCATAGTTGAAGCTGTAGACGGATTTCCTGTTGTACCATGTTCTGCCGCTGTCAGACGCGCCGTCCTTCTCGTCAGCCTCCTGCTTGCTCCTGATGGAGACCCTGTCGCGCGACGTCTTTATCTCTAGCTCGTCCGGGTTCACGCCGGGCGCCTCGATCGACAGGCAGAGCTTCCCGTCTTTTTCGTACATGTCGAAATCCCTGAAATTGGCGGCGCCGGCGGAGTTCTGGGGCCATAAGAACCTGTCGAACAGCTCGTCGATGTTCCTTGCCACGTGGCCATGTGCCGGAGACAACCTTCTCTGCGCAAAAGGCGTAAGTGCAAACATGTCAAATACCTCCCGTTAAATTATGATAGTGGTTCCTCTTAAGGCATACTTCCCTATGAATATTAACCTTCAGTGACTAAATAGATATTACAAGACTTGTTAGATATTGTCAATAGTATAGTCAGAAAAATTTCACTTTAATATCGCCGGTTATTTGACCGACATTGACGCTTGTTCATGGAAATCTGAACGTGGATTATGTGCGAGCGCAGATGTTGTGGTAGAATAGCGAAGTATCGCAAGATAAACCTATTAAATACTGCAAATTTAGGGGGAATTAAATTGATGAAATGGATCGGCATGTTTCTTCTGGCGCTCTCGGCGCCGCTTCTATTCGCGTCTCAGGTTTTTTGCGCGGCGCAGCCCGCCGGCGGGCAGATAGACCTGTCGAAGGGGATCGCCTTCGAAAAATATATCACGACCGGCGACGCGGAGCATCTGGCGAGCGTCATAGACAGAGTGTCGGCGCTCAGACCATCCGCGTCCCTTATTTCAGCCGCGAAAAAAATCGACATACCGATCGTGGTTGTCGCTTACACCGACATAACGTGCCCCGACTGCGCGAGGACGATTCCGTTCGTGCAGGCGCTTCACGACGCGAACCCGCTCGTTCGGACAGTGTATTTGCTCAGGGACGAGGAGGTCAGGACTTTTGTGAGGGCACAGACAGGCAGGTCATCCACTCCTACGATCTTCGTGACGGACGAGAGCGGAGCGGTTGCCGGCGACGCCTACGTGGAATACCCGGCGTCGGTACAGACGCTCATAGACGAATCGACGACCGACGAGGAGGCGAAAGGCCACAAGAGCGACCTCCGGAGCGGTTTGTACGACGACGAGATCCAAAACGACCTTGCAAGGCTTCTCGAGGGGGCGGCCCGCGAGCTTACCGGACGGCGCTGACGCCCGTCCGCAGTCAGTTTCTTCGCGGAGGCTGTCTGGTTTTAATCGTTGCCCTTCAGGCCTCTTTAGGATAAGTCAGCCCTTCCCTAAAAACCCCGCCCTCCTTGCGCGGCAAAGAGGGCGGGGTTTTTATTTGGCTGCCTCGACGAAGACCTTCATGATGGCCTCCTTTGACGGCACGCCCTCGTGTAGTTTATCGTCGCCAACGTAAAACGTCGGGACGTAATAGTAGTCGAACTTAGCCGCGTAGTTCGGGTCGAGCCGCTCATCGATTTTTTTCAGGGGTATCTCCTTGTACTCGGGGTGCGAGGCGTAAATTTCGTCCATCATCGATTGCGCCTTCTTGCAGTGCGGACATGATTCCTTCATGAACATCTTAATTTCTTTCATTAATTGGGGCCATCTCCTCTTCTGGCGGTTTCTCGCTATTGTATCACATTATATAAGTAGACTATAATAACCCACTGTTGTAAAGCGATGAACTACGGAGGCGATGGGCATGGCATACGACTTCAGGGCCATTGAACCAAAGTGGCAGAAGAAATGGGAAGAAGCGGGCTCGTTTCATGTGGAGACGGACGACGGCAGGCCGAAATATTACTGTCTGGAGATGTTCCCCTACCCGAGCGGCGCTCTTCACATGGGGCATTTGCGAAATTATTCGATAGGGGATCTCACAGCGCGCTTTTTGCGTATGAACGGCTACAACGTCATGTACCCGATGGGCTTCGACTCGTTCGGGATGCCGGCAGAGAACGCGGCGATAAAGATGAAGACTCACCCGGCGGTGTGGACGACGAAGAACATAGGCCACATGATAGACCAGCTCAAGTCCATGGGCTGCAGCTACGACTGGCGCAGGATCGTAAAGACGTTTCAGCCCGACTATTACAGATGGAACCAGTGGTTCTTCCTCCAGATGCTGGAGCGTGGGCTCGCGTATCGTAAACACGCGCCTGTAAACTGGTGTGAGACGTGCGGAACGGTCTTGGCGAACGAGCAGGTCATAGGGGACGGGGTGTGCTGGAGGTGCGGCGTCCCAGTGGTGAAACGCGGGCTCGATCAGTGGTTTCTGAGGATCACAGACTACGCTGATGAACTGTTGGAGTATCTGGACAAGCTCACGGGCTGGCCGGAGCGTGTTCTCACGATGCAGAGAAACTGGATTGGGCGTTCCGAGGGCGTGAGGTTCAACATAGAGATCGCGGACACGGACATCTCCCTCGAGGCCTTCACGACGAGGATCGACACGATCTTCGGCATAACGTTCGTGGCTATAGCGGCCGAGCACCCGATCGTAAACGTGCTGGCATCGCGCTCGGGCGAGGCTAAGCGCGAGGAAATACTCGACTTTGCGGCGAGGATGTCGCAGAGGAGCGCGATAGAGCGCACAGCGGCCGGAGGGGACAAAATGGGCATGGACACGGGTTTTGAGGCGATAAACCCTGTGAATGGCGCGCATGTGCCTGTATGGATAGCCGACTACATTCTGATGGATTATGGAACCGGGGCCATAATGGGCGTCCCCGCGCATGACCAGCGCGACTTCGACTTTGTGCGCAAGTTCGGCCTTGGCGTCATCCCGGTCGTCCGCCGCGAGGGAGAGCCGATCCCGGATCCTGACCGAATGACGGAGGCTGCGGAGTCGGACGGAGTCTCCTGCAACTCCGGCGAGTTCGACGGTCTGCGGACTCCGGTCGCTATAGAGCGCATCGGCAAGCGCTTTGAGGAGAAGGGCTGGGGCAAACGCGAGACGCAATACCGCCTCCGCGACTGGCTCATCTCGCGCCAGCGGTATTGGGGGACGCCTATACCGGTAGTGTATTGCGACAAATGCGGCATCGTCCCCTTGTCTGAGAAGGATCTTCCTGTCGAGTTGCCGCTCGACGCCAAAATCCCTGAAAACGGCGGCAACGCTCTGCTAGGCTGTCCGGACTGGATCAACACGACCTGCCCGAAGTGCGGCGGCCCGGCAAAGCGCGAGACCGACACCATGGACACGTTTATCTGCTCGTCCTGGTACTTCTTCCGCTACCTCTCGCCGGGCTCTGACGGCGCTCCGTTCAGGCGAGAGGACGCCGAATACTGGATGCCGGCCGACCTTTACATTGGCGGTATCGAGCACGCCTGTCTGCACCTCATATACGCGAGATTTTTCACTAAGATGATCTCGGATCTCGGCCTCATCCCTCACGATATGCGCGAGCCGTTTACCGGCCTTTTGACGCAGGGGATGGTCATCAAGGACGGGGCTAAAATGTCTAAGTCTCTCGGAAACGTCGTGGATCCGGACGAGATAATAAAGAAATACGGAGCGGACACCGCGAGACTCTTCATCCTTTTCGCCTCCCCGCCGGATAGGAGTCTTGACTGGTCCGACAAGGGGGTCGAAGGCGCGAACCGTTTCCTGAACAGGGTGTTTCGCCTGGCCTACGATCGATCCGGCCAACTGCGCGACGCCGGCAAAAAACGGATCCCGATGGGCGGGCTTGCCTCAGATTCACAACGCGGACTGAAGCGTCTCATACACTCGACGATCGACAGGGTGACGCGCGATATCCGGGATGAGCGGCAGCTCAACACCGCGGTCGCACGCCTTATGGAGTTGTGTAACGGTCTTGTAACGTACAACGCGCAGGACGCGACGGACTGGGCATTGTTCCGCGAGGGAGTCGAGTCGCTCCTTCTCTGCCTGTCGCCCTTCTGCCCGCACGTCTGCGAGGAACTGTGGGAGACCATAGGCGGCGACGGCATACTCGCGTCCGCCTCGTGGCCGAAGGCCGAGGGCGACGCGCTGAAGGTCGACAGGGTCTCCGTCGTGCTCCAGATAAACGGCAAGCTGCGCGAGCAGTTCGAGATGCCCCCCGGGCTCGACAAGGACGAGCTCGTGAGTCGCGTCATGGAGCGGGAAGCTACAAAGGCGAGGGTCGAGGGCAAGGAGATAATCAAGGTTATCGCGGTTCCCGACAAGCTCGTCAACATAGTGGTCAAATAACTATGCCGCACCTTCACCTTATCTTCGGGACAGGAACGGCGCAGAGACGGCTGATCTCCTCTACGTTGGACGCCCTGAGGTCGAAGGGTTACGAGACAGGCTCACGGCGCGAGGGGGGGGACTGGCGTCCTCTCCTCACCGAAAACAGGGGACGCGGGCTTTTTGACGAACGGAGCGCCATAGTAGTCGAGGACGCCGAGAAACTTGGCCTGATGCCTGAGAATCTCGCCACCCTTCTGGAGGGGGAGAGCGCGGCCGTTGTGATTCTGCTCGTCTGCCGCTCCGAGACTCCCGCGATTGTGCCGAAAGAGCTCCTCCCGAGGTGCTCCCGCTCGAAGGCTGAGGAGCCGTCCCCTTGGTCGAAGGACAGGGACGAGATCGTTCGCGCCACGTCGCGCCGCTGCGGCGCGACGATAGGCGGCGACGCCATCATCCTGCTGAAGGAACTGTTCGAGGACTCTGGCGAGTTGGCTGGGGAGACGGAGAAGCTCGCCTTGTATTGTGTCTCGTCCGGACGCCGCGAAATCACGGCGGAGATGATCGAGACGCTCTGCCTCTCCGACGGCGGCAGAAGCATGCTGAAGCTGCTCGACGGCATTTGCGGCGGGCAGGTCGTTGAAGCGCTCGCCAGCATGGAGACGCTGAGTGCTAACGCCGAGCTGCTGCCCATTTTGAGCGCTCTCCACAACAGGGTTCGGCTTGCGCTCTACTCGGCCGTTTTCCCGAGGGAGAAGGCCGTATTCGCGAAGGCCCTCGGCGCCAGAGACTACGCGGCCCGCCAGGCGGATCGCGCCGCGTCGCTTTACGGCGAGGCGAAGCTGGTCGAGTTCGTCACAGGCCTCGTGAGGATAAATTCGAACGAAAAGAGCGGGCGCGGCGCGTCGTGGAGGGACCTCGGTCTCCTCGTGGTCGAGCTCATGTCGGGTTCTCGCATAGCACAGGGGAGGAGATGAGACAACGATTTTTTTACCTTATCGCGGCGGTCGCGATGATCCTGTCATTGGCCCTTTCGGCGACCGCGGCGGAGATCCCGGACGGCTTCGTCTATGCCGACCGGCGTCATCCCGGACGCCGTGCTCGAAATACGCTATTATGGGACGAATGACTTCGTCGGCGACAGGATCGACTCCTGCAAAAAGTTTCAGAAATGTCATAAAATTTTCTGATAGGTGGTGCTTTAATTTGAAATTTCCAATCAATGTATCCTCGTACTGGGTTCGGGTCTTGAATGGGATGGGCCTTGGGCTTTTCTCCTCGCTGATAGTCGGGCTTATATTGAAACAGATAGGTCTTTACTCCGGCATCGAGCTGGTTGCGAAGCTAGGGGGAGCGGCGCAGCTTTTGATGGGGCCGGCCATAGCGGCCGGGATCGCTCGGAGCATCGATGCGCCTCCGCTCGCTATTTTCTCCGTGCTTGCGGTGGGCGCAATCGGCGCAGGCACGTTCAACGGCGCGGCCCCTGTCGTCGGCGAGCCAATGGGCGCCGCGATAGCGGCCGTTATCGGCGCTCAGACCGGCAAAATCATCCAAAGCCGCAGCGGCGGGAGCATCGACATTCTGCTGATACCGCTCGGTACGATAGTTGTCGGCGGGCTGGCCGGAGTCACGGTAGCGCCATACGTGGCCCAGATCATGAATGGCCTCGGGGCGATTATAAACGCCGCGACGACAATGCACCCGTTCATAATGGGCGTCATAGTGTCCACAGTGATGGGAGTAGTCCTCACCCTCCCGATCAGCAGCGCCGCTCTCGCGATATCGCTTGGCCTCTCGGGACTCGCTGCCGGGGCCGCTACTGTCGGCTGCTGCTGCCAGATGATCGGGTTCGCCGTGTCGAGCTTCCGCGAGAACGGTTTTGGCGGGCTCATATCGCAGGGCCTCGGGACGTCCATGATACAGATGCCAAACATACTGAAAAACGCGTGGATTTGGCTCCCGCCAACGCTGGCCTCCGTCATCCTCGGCCCAGTGTCCACGATGGTCTTCAAGATGGAGAACAGCAGCGTCGGCGCTGGCATGGGCACGAGCGGCCTCGTAGGGCAGGTCGGAACTTTCGCCGTGATGGGCGAGTCCGCATGGCCAGGGGTGCTGGTTTTGCACTTTGCCCTCCCCGCGCTCCTCGCCTTCGCCTTCGCGGGGCTGCTTAAAAAATACGGCAGGATTGGCAAGTCGGACATGACGCTTTTGGTCAAATGATATCGCGGAAGAAACAGTATATAATCTGATCAATATCCTCGGGAGTACGGGGAATCTCGATTTTTCGAAGGAGGAATTTTTATGGCCGTCACTAAGATAATTAAGATCGACGGAATGACATGTTCGCACTGTGTGGCTGCGGTGGAAAGAGCGCTGAAAGGTTTGCCGGGCGTCGACGCGAAAGTCGACCTCAAGGCTGGGATCGCGACCGTAATCATAAGCGGCGACATCTCGGACGAGACGCTGAAGCTGGCGATCGAGGAAGAGGACTTCGAGGTGGTCTCGATAAGCGCGTGATCTTGTGGCGCCTAAAGTCATAAAAGCAGACAAAGAGCGGGCCTTCGGAGTTCAAAAGGGGCCCGCTCGGGATAAGCCCCAATATACTTTAAAAAACGACGCAGCCGTCCGGCTCGACTTTGCGCGTTATCCCGCGTTGGCCGGGGACGCGATCTTCAAAGCCATCTTGGACTTCCTGCGCGCTGCGGTGTTGCGATGTATGACGCCTTTTATCACCGCTTTATCGAGCGCGCTCTGCGCGTCGTTGAAGCGTTTCGTTATCGCCTCGGGGTCGTTGCCGCTCACCGCGACGAGAAAATTTTTCACAGCCGTCTTGCAGCGCGTCTTCCAATAGCGGTTGTAGAGCCTGTTCTTTTCGGCGATCAAAACTCGTTTCGCCGCTGATTTCTTGTTTGGCACAATTTTCACCTCCTTCTCCAAAAGCAGAAAATATAATATCACAGGCTGGAATCTTAACGCAAGCGGGATAGGCAGATTTGACGCGAATTACAGGAGGGGATCGTCCTGAGCATATATAAGGATTGCGACATACGGGGTCTCTATGAGGACGAAATTCGGGCGGAAGTCGCGCGCGAGATCGGTCGTGCGCTGGGGTCGATGGCGGACGGTTCGGTTTGTGTCGGCGGGGATGTTCGCCTTTCCACGCCGGAGCTGAAGAAGGCGCTGATTATGGGGCTTCTTGAAAGCGGCGCCCGAGTGACGGACATTGGGACGGTTCCGACGCCGGTTTTTTATTTCGCGCTCAAAAAATGGACTTGCGCCGGCGGGGTCATGGTCACAGCCTCTCATAACCCGGCGCGTTACAACGGGTTTAAGTTAGCTCTCGGCGACACTCCAGTCACGAGGGTTGTGGTCGACGAAGTGGAGCGGCGTGTGCGTGAGGGGGACTATAAAAAGGGCTCTGGAACTCTGGCCAACGCGGATATCCTGCCGGAGTACGCCGAGTTCATGCAAGGGAGATTTTCAGGCGCGCTAGGGGCCAGCGTCGTCATAGACAGCGGCAACGGCTGCATGGGCGAGATCGCGCCTCGGGTTTTCTCCGCTATAGGGTGCGATGTGGAGAGGCTTTTCTGCGACTTTGACGGCAGCTTCCCGAACCGCGGCCCCGACCCGGCCGAATACGACTGCCTGGGCGCTCTGCGCGAAGCTGTGCGCCGCAGGGGCGCTGACTTGGGTATCGCGTTCGACGGAGACGGAGACCGTGTCGTTTTTGCCGACGAGCGCGGTGACGTCGTGATGAGCGAGCGTATATTCGCCCTTATGATTCGGGAGTATTTGAAAAATTCTCCAGCGCCCGTCGTATATGATGTAAAGTCGTCGTCGATAGTAAAACGAGTTGTCCTCGAGATGGGCGGCGAGCCGTTGATGAGCCGCAGCGGACACACATATACGCAAAAGCTCTTCCTCGAACACGGCGCGGCGCTGGCGGGCGAGCTCAGCGGGCATTTTTTCTTTCGCGAGCTCGGGCACGACGACGGCCTGTACGCCGCGCTTGTCGTGGCGAGTATACTCAAAAACTCTGGGAAGCGTCTGTCGGAGCTGCTGTATGATATCGTTCCGCCGCCTGTCACGCCGGACATTCGCCTTGACTGCCCCTACGAGCGCCAGGACGAGTGGCTGGAGCGAATAGCGGAGCTCGGCCGGGGGTACGAGATCACGAGGATCGACGGCATACGAGTCGAGTTCCCCTTCGGCTGGTTTTTGGCCCGTAAATCGATCACTGTGCCGCAGATCAGCCTGCGCATAGAGGCAAAGGACGAGGAGTCCATGGTGAAAATAAAAAACATACTCGTGAAAGCGGCCCCGGAGACGGCGTCGCTCCTGTAGCCCTTTGTTTTTGCCGCTGGCCTGACAAAAATGGGAGGTTCCTCGAGGAACCTCCCATTAATTCTTCTTTTGGGGGGCATAAAGGCAACAGGGTTTTTTAGCCGTTGCCATTCAGGCCACTGACGATAAATCAGTCCTTCGCGCTGAGCGCCGCCATCGTTATGTAGTTGTACGGCTGGTTGAAGTGCGGGAGGAAGAATATGTCGAGCAGCGACAGCTTTTCGATAGTGACTTTTTCCTCTATGGCGAGCGAGAACAAATGGATGCCCATGGATATGTCGAGATGGGACGCCATCTGAGCGCCGAGGACGCGGCGGGACTTTTTGTCGTACACGATGCGCAGCTTGACCTTTGCGTTCTCGCCCTTGATGAATGCCGGCTTTTGCAGATCTTCGAAGTCTGTATAAACGGCGTCGAAACCGGCTTTTTTCGCGGCGGCGAGGTTGAGGCCGGTGGAGACCATTTTGAAGTCGAATATGCAGATGCCGTTCGAACCCTGAACGCCCCCCGACTCGAGAGGCGTGCCGCCGACGTTGTGGCCGGCAACGATGCCGCTTCTCACAGCGTTCGTAGCCAGGGCTATGTAGGCCGGGCCGCCGATGGCGTTGCTCCATACTGTGGCGCAGTCGCCGATAGCGTAGACGTTTGGGTCGCTCGTCCGCTGATGCAGATCGACCTGGTAAGAGGCGTTCGTGAATAACTTCAGGTGGTCTTTGCCGAGGGCGTTGTTCGGGCGGAAGCCTATGGAGAGTATGACGAGCTCGACCTGATACGACCCCTTGTCGCTTTTTATCCCGGTGACCTTATCCGTGCCTTCGATGGATTTCAGCATCTCGCCGAAGTGCAGCTCAACGCCGTTGTCCGCGAGATTTTTGTCCATATCGTCAGTGAACCAAGAGTCGTAGTAGCTGACGAGGCTCGTGGAGGCCGCCTCGAAAAGAAGGGCCTTCTTGCCCCTGCGCTTGACGGACTCAGCGATCTCGACGCCTATGTATCCCGCGCCGATAACAGCGACGCTCTTGACGTTCGGGTCGTCGAGCGCTTTGTTGACGGCCTCTCCGTCCTGAAACAGCTTGACGAAATGAACGTTTTTCAGGTTCGTGCCCGGAATTTTCGGCTCGATCGGCAGGGAACCAGTCGCAAGTATGAGCTTGTCGTAGCTTTCCTTTATCTCGGCGCCGTCCTTGCCTCTGGCGTAAACAGTCTTGCCGGCGAAGTCGACGCGCTCGATATCCGTCTCCATGAGCACCTTCGCTCCCTTGTCTCTGAGCGCCTTCGCGGACGAGTAGAACAGACCGTCCGTGCCTGTGATCTGCTTCCCTATCCACAATGCGGTTCCGCAGCCCAGGTAGCTGATGTTTGAATTACGATCGAAGATAGTGAGTTCGTTGCCGGGGTACTGATCCAGGATTGTGTTTGCCGCCGCAGTCCCTGCGTGATTTGCGCCAATAAGAATAATTTTACTCATGACTTCATCCCCTCTAATTTAATATCATAACATTTTAAAAACCATAATTATTATATCTTCAATAATTGCTATGTCTATCGGTCAAAGTACCGCATAGGCATCTCAGGGATCGCGCCTCGACCGGATTTAGTTTACCCATGAATCGTTGTTATCACTAAATCGACGGCGCCTAAAATCCCATGGAGACCGTTATTTGCGGACAAAAAACGTAGATTAAATCATGTTTTTTACTGATCGCAATTTCAGTGCATTTACCGCCTTTTGCGCACCAGCGTTTTCCGACGCCGGCGCGCCGCGCTCAGCGACTCGCGCTCCTGAAATACTTCACAAGAGTTTTGAGCGTGAAGGTGAGCATGAAAACTGAGCAGATCACATAGGCGATGGCGATTCCGCTGACGAGAGCCCTGTGCGTGAGGATAATGTCGTTGAACGCAGGGGCGACGATGCAGTGTATGAGGGTCATTACCAAAAAAACCAATATGAATTTTGTGAGAGCGCCTTTGTTCATGACGACATAACCTCTCTTTCAGGCAGCCTTTAAAAAAGGCCTCCATGTGCCAGTATATATGAAATAAAATAAAGCGAAATGGCAAAAAATACTATGTTTTTCTCAGTGATAGTACACTTGGAGAGATGGCGTGTGACGGTACGGCGAAATAATCACGCGCAATATTGATTCTTTCCGCCGCAAGTGCCATAATCAGAGACATGTGTTTTGGGGGAAAACTGAATTTATCGCTATTGGCCTGAAGCGGGCAGTCAGTCTGACGGCTGGGATTTTCCCCGCTCATCCGTAAAACATTTGAACTTGAAATGGGTTCATAAAAAGGTGGGGAAAGCGTGAATTATTATCAGCCTGAGATGGAATGCGCATCGCAAGAGACGTTGAGAGGGCTCCAGTCGAAAAGACTCGTCAAAACGGTGAAACGCGTTTATGAAAACGTGGGTTATTACAGGAAGCTCATGGACGAAAAAGGCGTGGAACCTGGCGACATAAAGTCGCTGGACGACCTGCCGAAGCTGCCGTTTCTCACGAAGGACAACCTGAAGGATGCGTACCCTTACGGTCTTCTCGCAGTTCCGCTTGCAGACACCGTCAGGATTCAGTCGACGAGCGGGACTACAGGGAAGCGGGTAGTGGCGTTTTACACCCAGGACGACATCGACATTTGGGACGAGTGCTGCGCTCGCGCCATCGTCGCCGCTGGAGGAGGCAAGGACGACGTCGTCCACGTCAGCTACGGCTACGGGCTTTTCACAGGCGGGCCAGGTTTGAACGGCGGCTCCCACAAGGTCGGTTCGCTCACGCTGCCGATGTCCTCCGGCAATACGGACAGGCAGATACAATTCATGTGCGACCTGGGATCGACAATACTTTGCTGTACCCCGTCATACGCCGCGTTCCTGGCGGAGACTATCATCGAACAGGGCCTGAAGGGCAAACTGAAGCTGAAGGCGGGCATCTTCGGGGCAGAGGCGTGGAGCGAGGAGATGCGCCGCGACATAGAGGAGCGCATGGGCATCAAGGCGTACGATATTTACGGTCTGACGGAGATAACAGGGCCTGGCGTTTCATTCGAGTGCGACGAGCAGACCGGGATGCACATAAACGAGGATCATTTCTTAGCGGAGATTATCGACCCGAGTACCGGCGAGGTTCTGCCTGAGGGTTCGAAGGGCGAGCTGGTTTTCACCTGTATCACGAAGGAGGCGTTTCCCCTCGTCAGGTACAGGACGCGGGATATCTGTGTGCTGAGCCGGAATCGATGCTCCTGCGGAAGGACGCTCGTGAAGATGTCGAGGCTGATGGGCAGGACGGACGACATGCTGATAATTCGCGGGGTGAACGTCTTTCCGTCGCAGATCGAGACGGTCTTGATGAACTGCGGGATGACTCCGAACTACCAGATCATAGTCGACAGGGTTCACCACGCCGACACGTTCGAGGTTCGGGTGGAGATGACGCCGGAGATGTTCTCCGACACCGTCAGGGATGTCTCCGCCAGAGAGGCCGAGCTCGTTTCGTCGATGCGCGCCATGCTAGGCATCTCGCCGAAGGTGACTCTTGTCGCGCCGCGCACCATCGCGAGGAGCGAGGGGAAAGCCGTAAGAGTCATAGACAAGCGCAAGATTTGACGGGAGGGTGAAAAAATGACTGTCGACCAGATTTCCGTATTTGTTGAGAACAAACCGGGACGCCTCGCGGAGATAGTCGCCATATTGGGCGATGCGGGGGTCGATATGCGCGCCATGTCCATCGCCGATACGTCCGATTTCGGGATACTGCGCCTGATCGTGGACGACCCGAAGCGCGCGCAGGATCTGCTGCGCACGTCCGGGTGTGTCGTATCGGTGACGCAGGTTCTCGCGGTCGCCATCGCGGACAAGCCGGGCAGTCTGTCCGCGGTGCTCGGCGTCCTCGCCGATGCCGATATCAGCGTCGAATACGCATACGCGTTCATTACGAGGAAAAAGGACGACGCTTATGTCATATTCCGCGTCGAGGACAACGAGCGGTCGTTTGAAGTGCTGAAAAAACATGGCGTGAAGACGGCAGGGGCGAAGGAACTGTACGACCTGTAGGGGACGAGGCCGAGAACGCCGCTTTGGCCTGGGGGCGATAAATCAATCCGTGAACAGGTTTCTGTCCAGTTCCTCGAAGTTTTCGATCACACGGTAGACCTCGGGCATGGCCTCGAGGTCTTTTTTGCGGCCCGGGGCGGCTAAGGCGAATATTTTCCCCATTCCGGCGCTGTGCGCGGCGATCACGCCGGAGCGCGAATCCTCAGCCGCAACGCAAACCGACGCTGGTACGCCGATCATCAGCGCCGCGCGAATGTAAAAATCCGGCTCTGGTTTGCCCGGTATCAACCCGTCGTCGAAGACTATTTTAGCCGCGTCGAACCATCTGCCGAGCCCGAATCGCTCCACGTAAAAGTTCACGTTCGCAAGGCAGGACGCGGTGGCGATTGTGCGCGGGATGTCCCGTTCCGTCAAGAAGTCGAAGAGATCGGACGCGCCTGGCGCCAACGACAGGCTTTCCCTGTCGGACAGGCATAATTCCCTGTAAATCGCCTCTTTCTCCTCCGAGAGGCTTGCTGTTTCGGCCTCTGAAAGCAGGGTTTCCGACAGGTATTCGATGGCGTAACGGTTGCTCCTGCCGTGGAAGTTCTTCTCGTACTCGCTTAAGATCAGCTCTCTGCCAAATTTTTCCCTCGCAAATACCTTCCATGCCGCCAAATGTTTATCATAGTCCTGAAACAGCGTTCCGTTGAAGTCGAAGATCATTCCGGCCATTGAAAATTGTTTTTTCAATGCTTCCCGAGGAATTCGAAAATGCCCTGCATGAACCAGGGGAGGTCGTCCGGCCTGCGGCTTGAGACCATGTTACGGTCTATGACGACCGGCTCGTCCACCCATATCGCGCCAGCGTTCACCAGGTCGTCCTTTATGCCGAGCGTCGACGTCATCCTGAAGCCCTTGCATATCCCGGCGGACGCCGGTATCCAGCCTCCGTGGCAGATGTGGGCGACGAGTTTGCCAGACGTCATGAACTCGCGCGTCAGCTCCTTCACCCGCTCGAGGCGGCGAAGTTTGTCGGGGGCAAATCCGCCGGGGATTATAAGCCCGGTGAAGTCTTTCTCATTGACGTCCGAGATGGCAGCGTCGCTTGCGCATGGGTAGGAATGTTTGCCGCTGTAGAGCACACCCGCCTTCGGGCCCGCGATCACGACCTCGGCGCCGGCTTCGATCAGGCGCAGCTTCGGGTACCAGAGCTCCATGTCCTCGTAAACGTCCTCCACGAATAGCAGAAATTTGCCTTTGACGGAACTCATGTAAAAATACACCTCCGAAAATCTGGCGCCCGCCCGCGCCATTTCATCATAAGACTCTTCGCTGCGGACGGGATTTATGTTATCTTACACCCTGCGGTTCTTCTTGTGGCAAAAAACTGAGTCATGGAGGCGGCGAAAATTTGTCGGCATTTTTCGATAATATCATTTATTTTTTTCACTATGGGATGGAGGCCTTCCACTTCCTCATATCGCGGCTCGTCGACGTGGTTGGGGCGCTTGGGTATTCCGGCGTCCTCGCCCTCATGTTTTTGGAGTCGTCGTTTTTCCCCTTTCCCAGCGAGATTGTAATCCCTCCGGCCGGATATCTCGCCAGCCGAGGGGATATGAATATATTCCTCGTAGTGGTTTGCGGGGTCGCCGGAAGCCTCCTTGGGGCGCTCTTTAACTATTACATAGCTATAAAATGGGGTCGCAGGTTCTTCGAGCGCTTCGGGAAGTATTTCTTTGTCTCGCCGGAAGCGCTGGACAAAAGCGAGGTCTTTTTCGAAAGACATGGGCACATCAGCACGTTCACGGCACGCCTCCTGCCCGTGATAAGGCAGTATGTCTCTCTCCCGGCCGGCCTCGCGAGGATGAACCTGTTCAAGTTCTGTCTGTACACCGGGCTGGGCAGCGGAATCTGGGTCGCGATACTGGCGGCGGTCGGTTACTGTCTCGGCGCGGAAAGCGAGGACATTCACGACGCTATGGGCAAGGCGACGGCCCTGCTCGTATTATTTTGCGCGGTTCTCGTCGCGGGTTATGTTCTCCATAATAAAATGAAGAAGAAAAAAGGAGCGAGCGAGTGATGAAATTTCGCGCCCTGGTCTGTCCCCTCGTCATCGTTGCGCTCGTCTTCATCGCGTCCAATGGGTGCGCGCAAGCGGCACTGTCTCTCGCCCCTCCGGAGGAGGGCGTATATCGCTCGGCTCACCCGGACTTCGGGCTTCGGGACGACGACGTGACGGCTGACAGGATAAGGGCGTTTACGGACCTCGCCGGGGAGATAGTCTGGGCTTATATCAGTTTCCACTGGGATAACGGGATTAAATTTCCAGCGGAGGCCTGCCGGGTTCTTCACTCCGAGGGAGTCGTGCCTCTCGTTGGGATAATGCCCTGGAGCGAGTTGAAGCAGGGAGTCCAGGAGGAGAGATATTCGCTCGCCCGAATTTTAGACGGCGAGTTCGACGACGAACTGCGCGCCTGCGCCGATGAGGCGCGGTCGCTCGGATTTCCGATTATGATGGAGTTCGGGCCTGAGGCTAACGGGTCGTGGTTCCCGTGGAGCGGGGCATGGAACGGGTGGGACGAGGATAAATACGGCGAAAAAAACAGCCCGGACGGGCCGGAGCGCTTCAGGGATACATATCGGCGCGTCGTCCGGATTTTCCGCGAACAGGGCGCGCTCGACGTCACGTGGGTCTTCCACATTTCGTCTGCAGGCGCTCCGAAGGCGGAGTGGAACTCAGCGAGCCATTACTATCCCGGCGACGAGTGGGTGGACTGGATAGGCGCGAGCCTGTACGGGAGGCTGCGAGGCGACGCTCCGGCCGTGCCGTTCGACGAGATAATGAAGAAAATTTACCCCGGTCTCTGCGCCCTCTCCCAATCAAAGCCTCTGGCCATCCTCGAAATGGGAGTGTCCGACTCGCCGGTGACGCGCGACAAAAGCGCCTGGATAAGGAACGCCATGACGTCCATAAACGCCGGCAGATACCCGCGAGTG
The DNA here is from genome assembly GCA_031289775.1 of Synergistaceae bacterium. Lineage (GTDB taxonomy): Bacteria > Synergistota > Synergistia > Synergistales > Synergistaceae > JAITOY01. The sequence continues at coordinate 61,094 of JAITOY010000047.1, read as the reverse complement.
CGGGCGGCGAGCTGGTGGAACAAGATGAAAAGGCCGGACGGAACAAGCTCGGCGCTCGGGATCGACAGTAGCCCGGAGAGCCTGGAGGCATATCGCGACGGCACGAGGGATCTCATATCGATCGCAAACTGGGAGGAGCGGTAAAAACGCTGATGGACTGTGACAGCCCTTCGGTAACGCGGGATGCCTTCGTAAATCAGCTTTCCCCAACGTCCAGAGATATTCGTCAAAAATAATTTGACTTGTATTGACAATCAGGCGATAGACTGATAATCTTTCTTTATTGAACGAGTGCTTAGCACTCGATTGAAACGAGTGCTAATAAGGTAAGTTCGCAACGCGGCAATCTGGTTTTTCTTAATTCTGGATTCGCCGTGAGGAGGTTGATAATATGCTGACCGAACGCCAGTTAGAGGTGTTGCTCTCGGTTGTTTACGAGTTCATCGAGAGCGGCGAGCATGTGGGCTCGCGAACCCTTTCAAAGCGCTATCTCACCGATCGGAGCGCGGCGACCATCAGAAACGAGATGGCGGATCTGGAGGAGATGGGCTACCTTATGCAGCCTCATACTTCCTCGGGGCGGGTTCCCACCACGAGGGCGTATCGCCTGTTCGTCGACTCCGTCCTGCAGCGCAGACGGGCGAAGGAGCAGGGCAGCCGGGAGTGGGTCGAGAACCTGAAAGCCCATAGGGACGGCGTGAGGGGGGCTCTCACGTCCGCTTCGGAGCTTCTTACGCAGCTTTCGACCTACGTCGGCGTGGCGGCCGTAACCCAGTTGAGGGAGGCCCGCCTCAGCAAGATAGATTTTATCAGGGTAGACACGTCGAACGTGTTGCTGCTCGTCGTGCTCGACGGGGGCATAGTGCACCACAAGATGATAGGAATGCCCTACGACCTCTCGCAGGAGTCTCTGCAGGATCTGGCGAGAAGGATAAACACGCTCGAGGGACACGAATGGGGCGAAGTTCGTCTCATTTTGCAGAATTACATCGCGCAGGAGCTGGGGAGGTATGCCGAGTCATGCCGCAACGCTCTCGACGAGCTCGACAGACTATTGGCCGGGGATCATACGAAGATATTCACCGGGTCGCTCGTGAACCTTTTTAACATCCCTGACTTTCACGACATGGGCCGTTTCAGGGCGCTTTTTTCGATCCTGGAGCAGGAGGACGGCCTCGTCGACCTCCTGCGAAAGTTTGGCACGAGGGAAGGCATTGGCGTGATGATAGGCGAGGAGAACGACGTGCCCGAGATGGAGAACTGCGCCGTAGTGCTCTCGTCGTCCATCTCGGGGGGTCAGAGAACCATGCTTGGCGTCATTGGGCCAAAGAGGATGAACTACGAGAAGGTTATTTCAGTGCTGGATAGGGTGATGCGGGATTTGGTCGACTGCTCCGGCGAAAATGAAAGGGAGGGATAAAATGTCGGCTGGAAAGAACGGCGCCGGGCAGCGTGCGGAGCGCCATTCGCGCGAGAAGGAAGCCTCGGGTTCGGATCAGGTAAATGTGAGCGACGAAGCGAGGGCGAAAGCGGCAGAGGGGACGAACGACACTGAAAAAAACGAGGAGGCGCCCGATACAGGCGAACTCGAGGGCAAAATAGAAGAGCTGAGGAAGCAACTCGACGAGGCTCAAGCCGAGACCGCGATATATAGGGAAGAGGCGGCCCGCGCCAAGGCTGACTTTTACAACTTCAGGACAAGGATAGAGCGCGACCGCGCTCGCGACAGGGTTCTCGTCGCCGAAGGCACGGTCGACGCCCTCATACCTGTTATAGACAACCTCGACAGGACGCTCCAGGCCATCTCCGACACGGACTCCCCCATATATAAAGGGGTGTCGATGGTGCAGAGGCAATTTTTCGGGGTTCTTCGCGGGCTTGGGCTCGAGGTTATCGACACGAACTGCCCGTTCGACCCTTCGCTTCACGAGGCCGTGATGGCGGTTGAGGTCGAGGACGGCGAGGACGGAAAGATTCTCGAGGAGCTGAGTAAGGGTTACAGGCTTGGCGAGAAGGTTCTCCGCGCCGCGAGGGTCAAGATCGGAAAGCGCCCCTGATTTCTTGAATTTTGGCTTTTAATCTTTGCCATTTGGGCCTTTGACGACAAATCAGCGTTTCTTTATATATGTCAACTCTCTTATAAAAATTTGGAAGGAAGGTAATCTTTAATGGCTAGAATAACCGGAAAGGTAATAGGAATCGACCTTGGAACGACAAACAGTTGCGTGGCGGTGAAGGAAGGGGATAACATCACCGTCATACCAAACTCTGAGGGAAGCAGGACAACCCCGTCGGTCGTAGCGTTCTCAAAGGAAGGCGAGCGGCTCGTCGGGCAGCTCGCGAAGCGTCAGGCCATAGTCAACACTGACCGCACGGTCATATCGATAAAAAGAAAGATGGGCACGGATCACAAGGTCAAGATAGACGACAAGGGCTACAGCCCCCAGGAGATCTCGGCGATGGTTCTGCAGAAGCTGAAGCGGGACGCGGAGGAGTACCTCGGCACGACAGTCGCTCAGGCCGTCATCACGTGCCCCGCGTACTTCACGGACGCTCAGAGGCAGGCCACAAAGGACGCCGGAACGATAGCCGGCCTCGAGGTGCTGCGAGTCATAAACGAGCCGACCGCCGCCTGCCTGGCTTACGGGGCCGACAAGGAGGGCGAGCACAAGATACTCGTGTTCGACCTCGGCGGCGGTACGTTCGACGTGTCGATCCTCGACGTTGGCGACGGCGTGTTCGAGGTTCTGGCAACGTCCGGCGACAACATGCTCGGCGGCGACGACTGGGACAACAAGATAGTCGACTGGATGTCCGAGGAGTTCAAAAAGAACGACGGCGTTGATCTGCGGAAGGATCGCATGGCTGTTCAGCGGCTCAGAGAGGCGGCGGAGAAGGCGAAGGTCGAGCTTTCCTCCATGGCGGAGACCACGATATCCCTGCCGTTTATAACGGCCGATCAGAACGGGCCGAAACATCTTGAGCTCACCCTCACGAGGGCGAAATTCGAGGATCTCACGAGGGATCTGCTCGACCGCGTCGTCAAACCGACGAAGTCCGCGCTCGCCGACGCCGGGCTCAAGTCGGCCGACGTGGACAAAATACTCCTCGTAGGCGGTTCGACCCGTATGCCGATGGTGCAGAAGAAGGTCAAGGATCTGCTCGACAAGGATCCGACGAAGGGCATCAACCCGGACGAGTGCGTCGCGATAGGCGCGGCTCTGCAGGGCGCGGTCTTGTCGGGCGAACACAAGGACATAGTCCTCGTGGACGTCACGCCCCTTTCTCTGGGTCTCGAGACAATGGGCGGCGTTTTCACGAAAATCATCGAGCGCAACACCGCGATACCGGCCTCGAGAAATCAGGTGTTCACCACTGCGTCTGACAACCAGCCGCAGGTGGAGGTACACGTCCTTCAGGGCGAGCGCGCAATGGCCTCGGACAACGTCACGCTCGGCAAGTTCACACTAGACGGCATCCTGCCGGCGCCGAGGGGCATCCCGCAGGTAGAGGTCACGTTCGACATCGACGCGAACGGCATAGTCAACGTGACCGCAAAGGACAAGGGCACTGGCAAGGCCCAGCACATCACCATCCAGTCGTCGCGCTTGTCGGAATCCGACATAGATAAGATGCGCAGGGACGCGGAGAGCCACGAGGACGAGGACAAGCGGAGAAAAGAGCTCATAGAGGCTCGCAATGAGGCGGACTCGTTCGTGTATAATGCTGAGAAGTCGCTGAAAGATCTGGGAGACAAAGTTACCGAGGTCGAGCGCGCCGAGGTGGATGCCAGAATATCCGCGCTTCGCGAGGCGATCAAGTCGGACGATGTCGCTGCGATCATCAAGGCCAGGGACGAGCTCGCCACCGCGATGCACCCAATTGCCGAGAAGGTCTACGCCGAAGCCCAGCAGGGGCAGGAGGCCGCGTCGTCTGAAGGCGCGGGGGACGTGCGCGACCCGAGCGGGCCGACAGTGGACGCGGATTTCACGGAGTCCGGCGACAAATAATTCCAAGGTTGAGTCAAAGATGCTTTTATTTGACTCAACCTTGGAATAAGAATTAGAATAAGAAGCCTTGTTTGTTGTAGATAAGACAAGGACGAAGAGGTGAGTGCCGTGGCAGCGCCCGGCAAGAAAGATTACTATGAAATTCTGGGAGTGCCGAAGAGCGCTACCGCGGACGAAATAAAAAAGGCGTACAGGAAGCTAGCCCGGAAGTACCATCCGGACGCCAACCCTGGCAATAACGACGCCGAAAAGAAATTTAAGGAGATAAACGAAGCTCACGACATCCTGAGCGACGCGCAGAAGAGGTCGCAGTACGACCAATTCGGTTTCGTTGGTGACATGGCGGGAGGCGCGCCTGGCGGTTTCGGCGGGAGGGATCCGTTCGGCGGCATGGGCGGAGACATCTTCGGAGACATCTTCGACAGCTTCTTCGGAGGAGGCAAGAGCCGGGGCCGTTCGAACCCAAACGCCCCGCGCCGCGGCTCTGACCTTGAGATGTCCATGAGGATAACGCTCGAGACGGCGTATAAGGGAGCGTCGCATGAAGTCGAGGCGCCGCGCGAGGAGAACTGTCCCAACTGTTCCGGCAGCGGAGCCAAACCTGGGACGAGTGCGGAGACATGCCCGGCCTGCGGAGGGAGCGGTCAGGTCGAGCGGGCGACGCGTACGCCATTCGGCTCTATGATACAGGTCGTCCCTTGCCTCCAGTGCAAGAACACAGGGAAGATAATAAAAACTCCCTGTGGCGAGTGCGGGGGCGAGGGCAGGGTGCGGCGGCGCCGGAAGCTCGACGTCAAAATCCCGCCTGGCGTTGACACGGGAACGAGGCTGCGAATTGGCGGCGAAGGCGAGGCTGGCAGGAACGGCGGGCCCTCCGGCGACCTGTTCATCGTGCTCGAAGTCGAGCCGGACAGCAGGTTTCAGCGCGACGGCACGGATCTCCACGCGAGGGTCGACATAGCGATCCCGCAGGCTGCGCTTGGCGCGACAGTCTCCATTCCGACGTTCGACGGCATCGAGAAGCTGGATATCCCTGACGGGACACAACCGGGCTCCGTACTCCGCATAAAAAACCGCGGAATGCCGAAGCTCGGCGGGAGCGGCAACGGGGATCTGCATATTCACGTAAGGGTGAACGTCCCGAAGAACCTCTCCGACAGGGCGAAGGAGCTTTTGACGGAGCTGGCTTCGGAGATGAAGGTGGAGGTCGCCGAGGACAAGGGGCTGTTTGGAAGGATAAAGAACAAGTTCGCTGGGCAGTAATACGCGGTGTTCCTAAAAATAGAAATGATGTAGAATGGAGGGAAGGCGGCGTCTGGCCTTCTCTCCAAATTTTTTCATGATCATAAATTCTTTTTGGGAGGCGTTGCGGCATGGGGAGTTATTGGTGGTACATAACGGTTCTTGACCGCGGCGCGGTCGACTCGCGGGAGTGCGAGGAAATTTTGTACTCGGCCGCTGAAATTACAGGCAGCATTGGTACCGAGGTACAGGAGCTGCCGAACGGCACGAGGATGCGCATATATTATCGCTCCGACGAGGATTTGTCCCACTGGAGAAACCGCCTTCTCGACGCGCTGGAGCCGTGGAGCGAGATCAGGATAGAGGATATGGGGAAGATAGAGAACCAGCCCTGGTCGCGTCAGAGCGAGGACGCGTTCCCGCCTCTGGAGGTTGGGAAAAGCCTCGTCGTGATGGCGCCCTGGCACAGGGGCAAGGAGCCCGAGGGCAGAATACCGCTTTACATCAACCCAGGCAGCGCTTTTGGCACAGGTTATCACGAGAGCACGCAGCTGATCCTCGAGCTGCTGGAGCGTTATTTTGCCGCGCGCGAGGCCGACGGATCCGGCGCGAGCGACGTCATCGACGTGGGAACCGGTTCCGGAATCCTCACGATCGCCGCGATAAAATTTGGCGCGAGGAGGATCGTCTCACGGGATCTCGACCCGGCTGTACTCGGCGAGGTCAGGAACAACTTCGAGCTTAACGGAGTGGACATGGAGAGGGTGAAGCTCGAGGTCGGCGACCTGTTGAGCGACGTTGGCGACGGTTTCGACCTCGTGCTCGCGAACATACTGATCGACCCCCTCATCCAAATGCTGCCGGATGTCAGGAAGGTACTGAGGCCCGGGGCGACGGCCATTTTTTCCGGCATGATAGAGAGGGAGCGCGAAGTTTTTCTCGCGGCGCTCGCCGGCGCTGGGCTGGTTGTCTTAGAAGAATTACAGCGGGAGGACTGGTGGGGTGTCGCTGCCCAAAATCAGGCTTGAGCTATGTGAGCGCGAAAGCGCTGACGTCTGGAGGCTCGACTCGGGACAGGCCCGCCATCTGGTAAAGTCGCTTCGTTGTTACGAAGGCGCCATGATAGAGGGGCTGCTTCCTGATGAAGGCGGCCACAATCTCCTGATGAGGCTCGAAAAACTGGACGGGCTCCGTCTCAGGACGGTTGGATCGTCGGAAACTCGTTGCGCGGGTAGAAGGGTCGTCCTTCTCGTTGGGCTGCTCAAATCGGAGCAGTTCGACGCGGCGTTGCGAGCGGCGGCCGAGCTCGGAGTGTACGAAATGTTTCCGCTCTTGTGCGAACGCTCTGTTCCGAGGTTATCTGCCGGAGAGTTTCCGAAGAAAATGGCTCGCTGGCGGCGAATTCTCGACGAGGGCTCGAAGGTCTCCGGTTATCCGAGTGTCACGAAATTGCGCGAGCCCATTTTGCCAGCCGCTCTAGAATGGTCCGAGTTCCCGGAGGCGAGATACGCGGCCTTCCTCTCGTCCGAGGCGCGTCCGATATCGGAGGCGTCCGGGGCGCGGGATGTTGCCTTTGCCGTAGGCCCGGAGGGAGACTGGACTGAGGGCGAGGTCTCGCTGCTCCTTGAAAATAATTTCAGGCCGGTTGGCCTCGGCGCCGGGGTGCTGCGCTCCTCTACGGCCGTCATCGTCGGCTGTGGGTGGTTTCGCCTGTCGTGAGCGCAATAACCGGGCGCACGTTCTCCGTAGTTGCCCTTGGATGCAGGACGAACCACTACGAGGCCGACGCCGTAGTCTCCATGCTCGAACGCAGAGGGGCTCTCTTTACCCCATACCCCGGTTCGCCGGACATTGTGTTTTTATTCACCTGTTCAGTGACGTCGGTCGCCGACGCGAAGACGAGAAAGCTGTTGCGCAGGGCGCGGCGGGCGAATCCGTCCGCCGTCATCGTGGCGTGCGGCTGTTCGGCGCAGGAGCTTGACGACGAAGAACTCTCGCGCCTCGGGGTGGACATCGTAGTAGGCAACAGAATGAAGCAGGAAATACCAGACGCCCTCGAAGGATGGTTCGAGGCGCCGGTTCGCGCCGGGGTTTTATCGCTTCGGGCGGACGACGTCTCGGAAAATAAACAGTGGGACGAGCTTTTTCTAGACAGGCCAAGGATTGGGACGAGGGCTTTCGTGAAGGTGCAGGACGGCTGTTCGAGAAGCTGCTCTTACTGCGCGGTGCCGCGCTTGCGCGGCGCCCAGACGTCCAGAGCCCCGGCCGACGTTCGCGAAGAGGTATCCCGGGTAATCGCCTCTGGGTGTGTCGAGGTGCTGCTGACCGGCATACACCTCGGAGGGTACGAATTTGGCGGGACAAACCTCGCGGGCCTGATAGACCTGGTCTCGTCCATCCCCGGCCTCGCGAGGCTCAGGCTCGGTTCGATCGAGCCCTTCGCCGTCGGCGGCGACCTGCTGCGTGCCATGAAGGAGTCGCCTGTCTTTTGCCGCCATCTGCACATCCCGCTCCAGAGCGGGGACGACTCGGTTCTGCGGATGATGCGGAGGGGTTATGACTCGGCCGATTTTTCGCGGATCGTCGGGTCGGTTCGCCGCACATTGGGCGACGACGTTCATCTTTCCACCGACCTCATAGCCGGTTTTCCGGGTGAGACGGACGAAGCGTTCGGGCGCAGTCTTGGGCTGCTCGAGTCCGCTGGGTTTGGCAGGGTGCATGTCTTCCCGTTTTCGCCGCGAGCAGGTACGGACGCAGCGTCGATGGAGCGTCGTCCCGGCCAGCAAGCGGTGAGGGAGCGCGTCTCCAGGGCTGTTGCCCTGTCGGAGCGCCTGTTGTCAGGATACGCGTCGAGATGGATAGGCAGGAGCGACACGGCGCTCGTGGAGAAGTCGGAACGCGGGCTCGCCTCCGGCTGGACGACCCACTACATCAGGGTTTACGTCAAGGCCGGGAAAAATTTTGTCGGAAGAGAAATTTTGATCAACCCCAAATCCGAGATCAGAGGTATACTTTTGACGGAGGGGATAGAACCCTTGGATATTGTCGATTTTTCGCACGAGTGAGGGAAACGCCGATTAAAGAAAGGCTGATTTTTTCTCGAAAGGCTCGATCAGATTTTTCTATCGTTTTGTTCTGCCATCGGGAGGAAGTTGCTTTTGAATGAAGATGCCGTCATAGGAGTCGATCTGGGCACGAGGTACGCCCAGTTGGCTATCGACCTGCCGGGTAAGGGCGTTCAGCTCATACCCAACAGATGGGGCGCGACGAGGACATCCTCGATGGTGGCGATCTCCGGCGAGGGACTCCTCGCCGGAGAGGACGCCGCAAAGTTGGCTCTTATCGACCCGCAGGTTGCCTGGTGGGATATGAAGCGCCATCTGGGAACGGACTGGGTCGCCCGTATGGGCGGCAGAACGTACACGCCGGAGGAGCTCCTTGTCCCGTTGCTGTGTCTCCTGCGCGAGGACGCGGAGGCTCACCTTGGCGCGTTCGTGTCCTCATGCGTCCTCGCGGTGCCGGCCCACTTCAGTTTTCCGGAGCGCGGCGCCCTGGCGCGCGCGGCGCAGACCGCCGGTTTTGAAAGGGTTCGGATAGTGAACGAGCCTACGGCAGCGGCGCTCTCCATCGGCATGGACGGAAGGTTTTTGATCCTGGACTTCGGCGCCGGCACGCTCGACCTTTCGCTTGTCGAGTGTGAGAACGGCATATATCAGGTCATAGAGAGCAAAGGCTGCAACGACATCGGCGGTTATGACCTCGACAAGCTCCTCGCGGATTGGCTCTGCAGGAGGACGGGCATCCCGTTTTCCAGGGCAGACGACCCGAGAGGTTCCCTGATGATGAAGGAGGCGGAGATGGTAAAAATCGCGCTCAGCAGCGCGAGCAGCGTCTCCTGGCGGGTTCCGGCCGGCCTTTCTTCAAGGGACAGGGCGCTCGATGTGTCGCGAGGCGAATTCGAGACCCTGATACGCCCGATCATTGGCGAGATCGTAAGCATGGTCTCGCGCATGTGGAACAAGCACATCCCGCAAAAACTGCTTACAGTGGGCGGCAGCAGCCGCATCCCATTCCTCAGGTCGCTTCTGTCGACCAGGGTCAAAGAGCCGGAACACCTTCGCTCCTGTCCGGAGGACGCGGTCGTAATAGGAAGTGCGATGTACGCGAATCAGGGCAGCGAGCGGCTTCTTATCGACGTGCTCAGCCGCAGCCTGGGCGTCATGAACGCCGACGGTGGCGTTGTCCAGATATTGGGCAGGGGAACCCCGCTTCCCGCTGAGGCGAGAAGAAGCTTTACCGCGTATGGCAACGGCAACCTGGAGGTTACAATAGTACAGGGCGAGGGAAAGGTACGAAGCCTCAACCGTGTGCTCCAGAGCCTGTATGTCGATAACGTCCTCGACGGCGAGGTTGTCGAGGTGTTTTTCAGGGTTGACGGCGGCGGTCTCCTTCACGTCGAGGTGAAGAGGAGCAAAAAGACTAGCAGACAGACTATATCCCTCGAGTCCGACGAATCCGGCGTCGCTGCCTGCGACATATTTACGGAGCTGAGGGTTCGGGAGGACAGGCTTGCCCGCCTTTCAATGTCATTTCCAGACAACTTCCAGCAGCGCCTCGGCGTGGTATTCACAGAAGCCAGGTCTCTTCGCAACGAGGACAACTCGCTTCAATGGCAGGCCCTCGAAGTCATAGACAAGATGATAACGGAGATGGAGCAGGTGACAGTGCCGTGAGGTCGAACACCGATTTCAAGACGCTCGGATTGTCGGCGGACGCGAGCTGGGACGAGGTAAAATCCGCCTTCAGACGCCTCGCGAGGACATATCATCCGGATGTAGCCGGCCCTGACGGCGCCAGGAAGTTTGCCGAGATTACCGAGGCGTATATGACCTTGAAGGAGGACATCTCGAAGGGCGGATCTCATCGCGCCTCGGTTCGCGACAGCGCGGACGCCGGCGTATCCCGTTCCGTTCGGACGGCGGATATTGGCGAGAAGCGCGAGTCTATTTTCAAGACGTTCTGGAAAAAACTCTTCTCCCGGAAGAAAAACGATCGGAGTGGCGAAAAGGCCTGCGACTACGACCTTCCGCCCGTGAGAGTGCGCTTCCTTGGCAGCATAATATCGAGGGCGGAGTCCGAAATGCAGGCGCTGCTCTCGCGCCGCAGCGAGGTAAAAACCCGCAATCGAACGGAGGCGATCCTCCGCAGGCTCAGGAGCCGCCACCCCGCGGTCGTGGCGCTCGCGCTTCAAAACATCTCCCAGCGCGAAGCGACGGAAGATATCAAGCGCGCGGTCATAGATTATTTCTCCAGGTACGCGCCGACGGCGGATGTGCTGGATAGCCTTCTCGCCCTTTTCACGTCCTCTCCGAGGGCGGTTGGCCTGTCGCGCGTTCTCGCGTATCATGCCGGCAGTTTTTCTATCTCAGACTCCATGCTTATACTGAAGTGGTTCAAACGCCACGCTATTCCGAGGGAGTGTTATGCCGCTTTTCTCTCGCACCATTCCGACTCGGTGGTCGCGCTCGCCCTGAACGCATGGCCGCAGACCCTAAGCCTCCCAGACAGTGTGGATCTGTTGAGCCTTTTGAAAAAAGACGACGAGGCTGTGCTGGTTCCGTTGCTGCGCCTGATGAAAAAAGACAAGATGCACGCCTGGCTCATGCCTGCGATCACGAAATTAATGACGGAACATAAATCACCTGCTGTCAGAGTGTGGGCTTCTACTATTGTGCGGGATCAAAACCTGAGTTAAAATAACGTAAAGAGTGCGTCCCCATATAGGCAGGGAAGGGCTGATTTATCGTTAGAGGCCTGAAGGGTAGCTATTGAAAGCCAGACAGCCTCAGCGCTCCCAAGCGTAGAAATTCGTTTAAACGATTTAATCGGCGCTTCCGTGGAAGTGACCGCCCTGGGGCGGACAGTCGGGCGGAGGAACCTCGGGACGATAACCGTTCGACCGGCACAGATGGGAAGGGGGGACAGAAGATGACGAGCGTTGTTCGGCGGGAAAACGAGACAATTGAGGATGCGTTGAAACGATTCAAACGCGAGCTTCGAAAAGTTGGAGTCCTCAGAGAGGCGCGCAAACATGAGCATTATGAAAAACCGAGCGAGATAAAAAAGCGCAAGAAAGCAGCGTCTGTTCGCAACAAGCACAGGAAGGCGGATTGACGGGCCTTGACGGCGCTATATCAGCTTGCCATTTCACGAGCCGGGCTTTGGCAGTCCGGCTCTTTTTCTTTAAAGACGCTTATTGATACTCGTAACCTATGATGTATAATTAAAAACGTAAAATTAGAATTAGACATAAGGAAGGGCTGATTGAATCGCTCAGAGAAATTTCTTCATTAAGTTAATGAGAGCGCGGAGGCCGCTTGGTTTTTGATGGTTTGCTTACTAGGCCTCCAGCAATAAATCCCCCATCCATATTACGGCAAAAGCGCTGAGGTGATGTTTTTGGCTTCACAAGGAGATCTTGCTACTATTGCGGAAGAGGTTATGGACGACGACTTGACATTGTTGCTCGTTAGGAGCGACAGTCTCCCCAGATTGGGGATATTCAACACGAGCACGAACAAAAAAAAATTCGTGCATTTTTCGTGGGCTGAGGGCGCCGAGAGGAGTCTGAAGATAAAAGTCGGGAAGTCCGTCAAGGAGTACTCGATGGACAGCATCACGGAGAGCATATCGGCCCTCATCACAAAGGGCGAGGACGCTCTTTCTCTCAAATCTCTCGAATGGCGCGGCGTACATCTTCTCGGGGATCTCCTCCACACGACGAAGATCGCGAGAAGCGAGGCGGATCTGAGCCTGATAGCCGACAACAAACGAGAGACGCTCTGGTACGCCTACATCCCCAAAAAAGGGAAAACTTACGTCAAGCCATGTTTCATACCGACGGATGCCGAAAAGGTCATACTCGACAGGAACCTCCAGGATGGCGGGCCGTGGCCCGGCCTGGCGCTCGAAAATGGCGTCGTTCCGCTCACTATGAGGAATGCCTCGGTGTCCAAGGAGATCATCAACTCGACGCCGGAGAGATGGAGCGAGTTTTTGTTGCCCATTTCGAAAGCCCTTCTTTTCGGTTTCAGCGACTGGTCTCTCGGAGGGGAACATAACTTCGGCGAGGCTTTCTGGAAGCATATTCCAGGCGTTGAATATCGCTCAGAGGAGTGCCTCGCAACGATGGCGTCATTCGGGAGACAGTTTATGGCGAAACTGATAGCGTATCTCAGGCTCTGGCCCATATTGTCCCGGATAGGTATCGAAATGGTTCCGGATTCAAACAAACAGGCCGAATCCAGGGGACTGAAAAAACGCGAGCGATTTGAAATGGTCGCCGCACATCTTGGCGACAAACGGTTCAAGGTCACGAGGTTCGTCGACGAGGCCGGTGAGGTCGCGTTCGGGATAATACCAGAGACCCGCCTGCCTGGCGAGAACGATAAGTTCGTGACAATGACAGGCGACGATTGGGAGATCTGCCTCGATGTCTGCTCGCTCGGCGGGGATAAAGATCCTCAATACACATGCAACTCTGTGTTGGGCGGCATAGAGGTCAGAGATTGGTACTCGCGCATACGTCAGTGCGTGGGGCTTTGAATTGAGGAACCGTGAACAATCCGGTTATTTCGTAACTGGGGGAATCTGTGATGCCCGAAAAAAGCGTTGGCGGTAAGTCGTTCGATATAAAAAAAAGCGACGACGCAATAAGATGGATAGTCGAAAATTGGAAGGAAAACAAGAGCGTAGCGACACTCGCCTCTCAGATGGAAATTCTTGGCAAAAACATGGCGACCCTGCGCAGCGCCTCCGACACAGAGAGCAAGAAAAAAATGCGGATCGTGTGGCAGAAAGCAGCCCAGCACTTTTGGGATTTGCTCTGGTCGATTGTCGAAGCCAAGATCGACGCGGGGCCGCCGGAGGAACTCGTGTTCACCGACGCCGAACGGCTTTTTATAGACTTCGGCCATCTCAGCTCGCAATACACGACCCCGAACCCCGCGTTCGAGGTGCAGATCGCGGAGCCGTCCGCGGTGGACATGTATCAGTACAATAGACTCACGGACTACTTGAAGGAGAACTACGCCCTCATATTTGGCAAGACGTACAACGGGCCCTCCGGCGGAGTCACGCTCAATGAAAAACTGGAGCGCTTCAACAATGAGCTGAAGGCCTCCCAGATGCGGCGCCGCATGGCGATGAACACCTTGTTCAACGACACTGGCCTCGTCGATAAGCCAGATCTGGACGAGATGTTGAACAACCTTGAAAACGGCCTGAGGGACGCTATTGAGGTTGACATGAGGACGAAGAGGATACGTGAGGCGGGTAATAAAGAAAGAGACATAATAAAGGAAAACTGCAAAAATTACGAGACATCCGAGCACGCGTTCTGGTTCTTGATGGAAAATTTTGAGAAAAAACTCACGCAGACAAACGAACCCGACGAACCTGCCGTGCAAGCGGAGAGCGTAGATGCCGCCGCTTCAAGCGAACACCAAAAGCCGGAGGACGCGTTCGACCCTTTCGCCGAAATCGGCGGTTCCCCATTCAAAAAAACGGCGCCGCCGGTCGAAAAAGAGCCCGAGCCAGCCGGGCCGTCCTGCGAGGACGAGGACTTCGAGGGCTCTATAGATGATCAGCCGGAGGCTGTCGAAGCCTCTCCGCGTTCCGAGCAGATCGATCAGGGCGAGTCCATCGATCAGTCGCTCAAGATAATCCAGAACGTCATGTCGCTGCATGACAGGGCGAAGTTCCTCTCCGGGCTCATCGTACATGTGACAAACGAGACGGAGCGCTGGAAGACAAGATACACGATGGCCAGAAATAAGTTCAAGGGTCAGGGCGTACCGGCTATGAAGCTCGAACTGAGGGAGGGGCTGAACCACAAAAAGGAATTTATGACGCTCGCCGGGCACTCCGCTCGCGTCGACATATCCCCCCTCTGTCAGAACAAAAGCGTGCCGATATCCTCGCAGCGGGCCGGCGAGATAATGATGGATCTGACGCCGCTCGACCCCGATATGCTCCGCGCGTCGAGGATAAGGATGTTCGGCATCCCGAGGGTCATACTCGTCCCTGGCCAGGGGTTCGGCGTCTACGACTGGGAGGATAACAGCCTCATAATCCCGATATTCCCGGCTGTCTCCGACGTAAAGGACATCTGTTTCGCCCTGGCGTCGTTCAGATGGGACAATGACGAGGATCGCTCGATCAAGGACACGTATTCTCTGTTGAAACAAAACAAAGGAAAGGGCATAAGGGCTCTTCAGGAGGCTTTTTTCAGCGATTACTTCCTTTGGATATCCAAGGAGCGCAAGGGCTACAGGGTACTTCCCAGAGAGGTCTCGAAGTGGTTCAAAACGTTTTTCAAACAGAAATCCGGCGCCGCGACCGACTCGAAACCGAACGCCGGCCAGAGGAGATAGCGGGCTTGGAATTAGAATTAGACGCCGCCTGATTATATCGCTTGTGTGAAAGGGGGCGGCAGTTTGTCGTTGGGGCCCGAGCTGGTTTTGGCTCAGTCGGTCGAGATTTCGAGGGTGTTTTCCGAGAGCAAGGTTCGCAAGGCCGAGTCTGGCGACAGTTGGCTCGTTCTTGTCTTTTCGCGTGACAGGACAATATTTTTCTCCTGGGACTCCGAGCTTTACGGCTGCTGCGCGGCAATGCCGAACGAAATTCGCGCCCTCTCCGAGCTCTCCTCCTCGCGTCCGCCGCTGCGGGGCGCGGTGAAATCCCGGCTTATCGGCGCCGAGTTGACGAGGTCATGCGCGCTCAACCATGACAGGATTCTCCGGATGGAGTTCCGCAGGGCCCTGGGCGCTGGCATTTACCAGACGTGGCGGCTGCTTTTCGAGGCCTCTGGCAAGTACAGTAATCTCATGCTGCTCGACGACGAGGATAAAATCATCGAGACGGCCAAACATATTTATCCGGAGGCAAACAGATACCGCACAATTATTCCGGGGCGGCCATATGTTCCTCCGCCTCCTTTTGCGGGGACTTCGGCGGAGAGTTTCACGTGGGATACGGCAGAGCTCGACGGCGTCGCCGGCATAGGGCGTCCGTTGATCGAAGCGCTCAAAAAACGTCAGTTCGACGGCGGGCGCTGTTCGCTTGCCTACCTTGGGGAAACTGTCCTCGAAGACGTCGTATTCCAAAAGCTCGGCGCCTATGTGACGCTATATCCCTCTCTTCTCGACGGCGCGGCGCTCCTTGACTCGGGCTCGTCGCTGGACGCGGCGCGCGAGTGCGTCATACTGCCGCTTCTCGAAAGGTATGCCGCGCGCGCGCGAAAAAAGACTGGCGCGCGGCTCGATCAACTCACGCGGGTCAACGACAGGAAAATATCAGAGGCGGAGGTTCTGCTGGAGGATGACTCGGCGGCGGAGCGTCTTATGGTTTATGGCAGGCTTATTCTCGCCAATATCGCGTCGATACCGCCACGAGCTGGCGAGGTCGAACTCTCGGAGTGGACGGAGGCAGGCGAGATAATCCATAAGATAGCGCTCGACCCCGACAAGGACGCTCCTCAGAACGCGGAGCGCTACTTCATCAAGTACAAGAAAAAACGCGCGGCCGCGAGACGAGCTCAAAAGATACTGCCGCGTCTGTATCTGGAGAGGGACGAACTGCGGGAACAGGCGGTTCTGCTCGAGTGCAACGGGGACGCGTTTTCCATATCAATGATGATGGACGAACTGTCGCCGGAGACTGACACGACAAAGCGAGGAAAGCCGAAGACAAAGACGCCGCCCCCCCACAGACGCTTCGAGATCGAAGAGTGCGCGACTATATTCGTAGGCCTCAGCGCCAAGGGCAACCACTACGTCACATTCCGGCTGGCCGGAGGCGATGACGTCTGGCTGCACGCACAGAACGCGCCGGGCGCGCACGTGATATTGCGCTTCACATCGAGGCCGGACGAGACGACGCGCGAGCGCGCCATCGGAATAGCGGCGACCGCGGCGGCGTATCACAGCAAGGCGCGTGAGAACGGTCGCGTCCGTGTCGATTACACTGAACGGAGACATGTGAGGGCTATAACCGGCGGCGGGCTCGCTCAAGTGACATATAAGGAGTTCTCGACAGTCGCGGCGGATCCGGGAAGGTGGCTGAATGAGCTGAGGAAGAGCTGATCGATGTCGCGCGAGACGGATTTCTCCATTTGGGAGCATAGAGGCTGTCGGGTTTTCAATCGTTATCCTTTAGGCATCTGACAATGAATTAGAAAGGGAGATGCGCGCGCGAAGCGACGCCAGAAAGTTCTTCAAGTCGGCGGGCAGAGCCGCCCTGAACGAAACCCTCTCTCCTGTTCTCGGATGCGAGAACGAGAGCCTCCATGAGTGCAGGAAAACTCTAGGCTCTCCAAACGGCAATTCTTTGTCCGCCTTGCGGGGCGAGTACAACTCGTCTCCGACGAGCGGGCATCCCACCGCCTTCATGTGAACTCGTATCTGGTGCGTTCGGCCTGTGTGCAAGACACACATCACGAGGGAGTATCCTCCCTTGCTCCAGAGCACGTCGTAATCCGTCACGGCCTCACGGCCATCCTCGTCCGTCGTCATCCTCTGACGATTCACGCGATCCCTGCCTATCGGCATGTCGATCTTAGCCATCTTATGTCTCGGCTCGCCTCGACAGAGAGCTATATATGTCTTGCCGACCCTTCTTGCCTTGAACTCGCCCCAGAGTTTTTCCTGAGCGAGACCGTTTCGGGCGACGACCATGAGGCCGGATGTTGTGGCGTCGAGCCTGTGAACGATGCCAGGGCGTTCGACGCCGTTCAAGTTGCCCATCTCCGGAAATCGGAAAAGAAGACCATGTACGAGCGTGCCGCTCCAGTGGCCTGGAGCGGGGTGAACGACGAGACCTGCGGGTTTGTTTACGACGATTATATCCCGATCCGAAAAAACGACGCCGAAGGGAATATACTCAGGCTTCAGATCCAGCTTCTCTGGGGGCGGAATCTCTATCTCGTATCTCTCGCCCTCCCGGACGCGGATGGACGGCTTCAATCGCGCTTGTCCGCTTGTGACACGCCCATCTTTTATCAGGTTTTGGGCGTATGACCTGCTGATTCCCAGTTCACGGGAGACGACAAAATCGAGCCTGTGATCCGCGAGACCTTCAGTGACGTCGAAAGCGCGCGTTTCCATTACGTTTGATTTTAAAACAGCAGACCCCGCCCATGCCAACCAGGGGAGCAACCCCTGAACAGGCGCTGGTGGAGGCCCACTGTTCTAGCCTTTCTCCTGAGCGGAGAGCGCGTCGGCGCAGCGGCAGCAGACCTCGCGGCTTCCTACCTCAGGGCGGTGCTTCCAGCACCTGGGGCACTTTTCGTCCGAGCTTTTATCCACAGCGACGGAGAGACCCGTCTCCTCGTCTTCGTGGTTGACGGGAGCGCTAGGAAGAACGTCCGTTACCTCGAACGACGAGACTATGGTTATAGTCTCCCAGTCGTCATCAGTCAGCCGCTCCGCGAGGTCGCCATATTTTTCGCCCAAATTTACGTGAACCGCGGCGTCGAGGGAGTGACCGATTATGCCCTTCGTTCTCGCAATTTCAAGGGCCCGGCTCACAGCGCCGCGCGCCTCCATCACCCTGTCCCACCTTTTAGGGACGTCCGGGTCGAGGCCCTCGGCCGATGGGGACGGCCAAGCGGCCAGGTGGACGCTCTCCTCTATCGACGGATCCATGCGCCGCATCTCCTGCCATATCTCCTCGGCCGTGAAACAGAGAACCGGGGCTATCATCCTCGTGAGGGCGGAGAGCGCCTCCCACATCACGGATCTCGCGCCCCTGCGAGAGAGAGAGTCCGCCCTGTCCGCGTACAGCTTCTCCTTTGAAATGTCTATGTAGAACGAGGAGAGCTCGTTGTCGCAGAATTGATGAACCCTGATCATCGGCAGGTGGAACTCGTAGCCGTCGAACTCGGCCGTCCCCTTCTCCACGACTCTCGCCAACTTCATGAGGATATACTGGTCAACCTCAGCCAGCTCGGGGCGCGGCACGGTATCGCGCTTCGGATCAAAACCGCTCAGGTTGGCCAGAAGGAACCTCGCCGTGTTGCGGATTCTGCGATACGACTCGGAGAGGTTCGATATGATGGTCTGAGTTATGCTGACGTCGCCCCTGTAGTCCGTCGACGCGACCCATAGCCGAAGGATGTCCGCCCCGTACTTCTCCACGATCTCCTGTGGCAGTATGGCGTTCCCGAGCGACTTTGACATTTTTTTCCCCGATCCGTCCACTATGAAGCCGTGAGTGAGGACAGTTTTGTAAGGCGCTGTCCCGCGCGTTGCGACTGACGTGAGAAGCGACGACTGAAACCAACCCCTGTGCTGGTCGCTGCCCTCCAGATACATCTCCGCCGGCGAATGCAGGTCCGGCCAGACGTCGCTGTTCTCGAGCACAGCCTTGTGGCTGCATCCGGAGTCGAACCAGACGTCCATGATGTCCTTCTCCTTCACGATACCGCGCCCTGAGCAGGACGGGCAGAAAGCGAGCTCGCCGAGCAGTTCCTCCGGCCCTGCCTCCCACCAGTAGTTGCTGCCCTTTGCCTTTATCTTTTCGGCGACGGCCCGAACCCTGTCGGGCGTCAGAATCACGCGGCCGCAGTCGGAGCAGTAAAACGCCGGTATGGGCACGCCCCATATCCTCTGCCTGCTGATGCACCAGTCCGACCTGTCGCGAACCATGTTCGTGATCCGATCCTTGCCCCACGACGGAACCCACTCGACCTTCTCGTCGATGCACCTGAGCACCTCGTCCCTGAACTTCGCGACCGAGACGAACCATTGATCCGTCGCGCGGAAAATAACTGGCTTCTTGCAGCGCCAGCAGTGAGGGTACGAGTGAGTCAGCTTCATCTTGCCCATGAGCCTTCCGGACTCCCCCAGCAATTGGAACACTGTTTTGGACGCGTCCTCGAGCGATTGCCCGCCCACGAGCTCCGTATCGGGGTAGAAAAAACCCTTCGAGTCGACGGGGTTATATATGTCGAGGCCATACCTGACGCCTGTCTCGAAGTCCTCCGCTCCATGCCCCGGCGCGGTGTGGACACAGCCGGTGCCAGCGTCGAGCGTGACGTAGTCGGCCAGGACAAACACTATTCGACGGCTTTCGTAGAACGGGTGCGTCGCCTTCATGCACTCGAGAGCCTTGCCCTTGAGAGTGAGAAGCTCCTCGCCAAACTCGAGGCCAGTGACCTTTTCGACCTCCTCCTTCATTCCGGAGGCTATGAGATATACCTTGTCGCCAATCTCGTAGAACGAGTAGTCGTAGTCAGGGTGTACCGCTATCGCGAGGCTCGCGGGGAGCGTCCATGGCGTCGTCGTCCAGATAATGGCGCTCACGTCTCTGCCAGCGAGGCGGGGGAAGTGCTCCGACGCGTCCGGGAACGGGTACGCGACGTAAATCGACGGCGACGTCTCGTCCTCGTACTCTATCTCAGCGGCGGCAAGGGCCGTCTCGCAGTCTATGCACCAGAAAATGGACTTTCTGCCCCTGTAAACGAGATCGCGCTCGACCATGCCGGCGAGTATCTCCATCTGGGCGGATTCGTACTCCGGCCTGAGCGTTATATAAGGGTTGCCCCAGTCCCCGGAGACTCCGAGCCTCATAAATTCTTCCGTCTGTATCCTCACGTACTTGCGGGCGTGCTCCTCACATTTTTTGCGAAGCTCGACCGGGTCTATCGAGTCCGCCGTGATGCCGGCGTCCTTGAGAACCTTGTGTTCTATGGGCATTCCGTGGGTGTCGAAACCTGGCACGTACGGCGCGAAAAATCCACGCTGCCACTTGTAGCGGACTATTATGTCCTTCAGGATCTTGTTGAGGGCAGTACCTATGTGGATGTTGGCGTTTGCGTACGGAGGCCCGTCGTGCAACACAAAAGGAGGGCGTCCCCTGCGCTCCCCTACCAGCCTCGAGTAGACGCCGATTTTCTCCCAGAACTCCAAAAAACCCGGTTCACGGGCAGCGAGGTTGGCTCGCATAGGGAAGTCTGTCCGGGGGAGAAAGAGGGTGTTCTTGTAATCCTTCGAAGAATTTGCCTCTGGCATTTACGAACCTCCTAGATATAGAATAAAAGCGGTGTACGACCTGAAATCGTTCACCGCTCGATTCTTACTGGCTCCTCGGCGAGGACTCGAACCTCGAACCTAGTGGTTAACAGCCACCCGCTCTGCCGATTGAGCTACCGAGGAATTTTACCCAACGTGGAGTATGCTAACACATTTTCCCGGACTGTCAAGGATCGAGCCCAAAAAAGGGCGCGCTTCATCGCGCCGGGAGGCTGTCGGCTCGGGCCGCCGTTCCTTCATTTAAAGACGCGGGGCGATTAAGTTTTAACGTCGGTGCGATTATCGGCATAATAGTGTTATAATTTAGGCATGATGACTTTCGCATCTTTTCGCCATTGGCGAAATACTTGAAAGGGGGATGTTTGATCTGCGTAGTTATAAAAAAACACTGCCGGCACTTCTTTTTATCGCCGGTATTATTTCGTTCATCGCGGCCAGCGCGGAAGCCGCCGTGGACTTAGTGAACGAGCTGACGGCAAATCACACAAAGACGCCCGGTACAAACATATATTTCATACCAGCAAATGACCTGGCGCCGAGCGAGCGTTTCAACGGTTTCATCTCGGACGAGCGAGCCATAGAAGTCATTGTAGCGAGCATAAAGTCGCCGTACAGCGAAATATCCGGGGTTTTCACGGACGCCAACCTGCTGACGAGGGGCGTTGAGGTTGGTTCGAGAGGCGATATCACAGTCAACGGGTCAAAAGGCCTCCTCCTGAAGGCGCTGCACAAAGACGGCGACAAAAGGTGGGGGAAATGGATAATGATCCTCGAGGACGGCGATGACACGCTGGTGGTGAACGGCATCTTTACCAGCGGGGACAGCGACGCCGCGAGGGACGTCGAGGCGATGCTGAAAAGCGTCATTGTCGAGCAAACCGAGACGCCTGAAGCGATGGTCGTTACGCCGGGCGGGGGAGTGTCGGCGCTCGATATTAATTTGTCTGGTATGAGCGCTCGCTTCGCGAGCGGCGATCTCGTCAAGTCGAGCGACGAGGAAGGAGTGATCGTCGATGATGAAAACAACGACGAAGACATCGATTGATAAATTGGCAAGGGGCGCCTTCGCTGTCCTTTTGGCTCTCGTCTTCGGCGCCGGCACGGTTTTTGCTGGTTCCACCGTATATAAGAGCAACGTCCTGACCGGTCAGCACGTCATTCTGAACGGCACGCACGTAGCGGTCGTCCCGCCGGCCGGTTCCAGGCAATCCTCCGATTTCACTGGTTTCGAGATAACGTCGAGGAACATAAGATACGTCATATCCGAAAAAAGCGCGTCGTTCGCCCAGATAGCTGGAACGATAACTCGCGAGGGGCTCGAGGCCGATGGCGTCAAGGTATCGGACATTAGCGACGTGGTGTTGAACGAAAAACCGGCGAAACTGGTTCTCGGAAGCGTCATCAAAAAAGACGAGTTGGAGGAGGACACGAGAGTAGTCCTGCTCGTCCTTGGCAATGAGCGCCTCTCTGTTTACATCTACGGTTACTACCCGGAGTCCGATAAATCCGCGCAGGGAGCGCTCCGCAACTCCATCCTCAGCGCGGTATTGGAGCCCAAACAGCGGACGACCGCCAACGCCGACGGGTACTCGCTCTCTTCGAGCGGCACGGAGTTTAAGTTCGTCGACGAGGTGGCTGGGACGCGATATTTTACAATCGACGGCAAGCCAATTGCCGAGGCGGCGTCCGACGCGATCTATATGAGCATGACGCACGACCAGGATGTACAGCCAGCGGATCGTCCTGATTTCGCCGCGGATTTGTTCGCCAAATATCTCTCGTCTTATAAGTTTGAGGCAGCGACCCAGAAGGACGTCAACATAGGCGGACTGCAGGGGATAGAGTTGACTGCCGACTTGGAAACAAACGAGACAAGGACGCAGAAGACGGCGAGCGGAGGCGCCGTGAGGCGCAAGATACCCGCGAAAGGTTTCATGACCGTCCTGTTTGACGAGGGCAAAACATATTCGTTCGAAGGTATAGCGGTGAAAAACGCGAATAGCTTTCTTTCGCAGTTTGCCAAAATCACATCGACTTTCAGAAAATAGCGACAATACCAGAAGGGAGTTTTAACGTCATGTCTGAAACAGGCGCTGAGTGCGCGAGAAAATATAAATTTCACTGGAGTCTCATAGGAGACCTCGAGGAGGGACGCCCAAACCTGGGCCTTTCGACGAGGGTCGAGGTTTACAGGCTGATGCAGTTTACATTCCGAGACGTCATCGAGTCGAAATACGGCACAGACGTAGCCGACCAGGTCTTCTACGAGGCGGGGCAGCTCGCCGGCAGGGAGTTCTACGACAGGTTCATCTCGGGAGCAAAAGACCTGAGCGAATTTGTCAAGCTGATGCAGGATAAAATGCGCGACTTCAACATCGGCCTTTTGAGGGTCGAGGAGGCAAACGACGACGCGAGCAACCTTGTGCTCAGCGTGGCCGAGGACTTGGATTGCTCCGGGCTTCCCGAGCTGGACTACGAGGTGTGCAAATACGACGAAGGTTTCATATCCGGGGCGGTGGAGTCCTTCACGGGCCAGTCCTACGACGTGAAGGAAATAGACTGTTGGTGCACCGGGGACAGAACCTGCCGGTTTACAGTCGACAAGGCGTAATCAAAGAGTTGACGTATGCGCCAGTCCGGTGACGCGATTAGCGACGACAAAAGCATTGTGAACCTTGTTGGCCAGGAAAAAAAGGATGTCGCCGCGCTTTGTGAGGAGACGAGGGTTCTTCTGGATTTTATCAAGAAGGCCCTATTCTCCGCGCGTTGTCCTGATGCGCCAGAGATATTCCTGAACGACGACACTTTTAATAACATTTTCGATTACATCAACATGATACGCGACGCGCTGCGTCAGTTCGCACAGGGCAATATTTTGCTGAGGGTTACGCACAGGGGCTTCATCGCCGGCTGCATCAAAGAGCTTCAGGCGCATCTGAGGCATCTCACATGGCACGCGGACAGGATGGCGTCGGGCGACTTCGCGCAGCACATCGACTTCATGGGGAACTTCGCGGAGTCGTTCAACCGCATGTCACAGCAGTTCTACAGCGCGCTCACGGCCCTGAAGGAGAGCGAAGCCAACCTTCTCGCAACCACGGAACACCTCCACCTGAATGAAGAACGATGGAAGCTCGCCGTAGCTTGTACGCAGGATGGCATACTAGATATCGACCTCAAGGAAAGAAGGGCTTTTTTCTCGAAGCGTCTTTGGGAGATACTGCGCTATCCCGCCCACGAAGAGGACATCGACTTCGAGCCGGAAAAATGGAGCGATCTCGTTTATGTCGACGACAGGTCAAAATGGCACGAGCTTCTGCTGACAGTACAGAGCAGAACCTTGGACGACCAGAGCAGAATGTATACCGAGTTCAGAATCAAAGGCGGCGACAGCAAGTACCGCTGGCTCGGGACGAACTATATGCTCCTCCACGACGTGGAGGGCGAGCCCTACAGGTTCGTGGGCGCGTGCGAGGACATTCAGGAGCGTCGCGAGCGCGAGGAGTTCATAAGGCTTCAGGCCACTCACGACCAGCTCACGGGGCTGCCGAACAGATACCTTTACAACGACCGCCTCCTCCAGCAGATGGTAATGGCGAAGCGCAACAATTCTTCGCTGATTTTTGTGGTGTGGGACTTGGACGGTTTCAAGAAGGTCAACGACACTCACGGGCACATGGCCGGCGACGCGCTGCTCGTGAGCGTCGCTCGCCTCATGCGCTCGTGCCTGCGAGAGACCGACACCCTGGCCCGCTTCGGCGGCGACGAGTTTGTCATGCTCCTGGCAAGCGCAAGCGGAAGCGAGGAGGAAGTCGCGAGGCAGACGACATCCAGAATTTTCGACACCTTGAAGAGCCCGATCGACATAGGAGAAGCAAACGTCCGCATAGGCGCGAGCTGCGGAATCAGCTTCTTTCCGAGACATACATCCGAACAGGAGGAGCTGTTCAACTTAGCCGACAAGGCGCTCTACATCGCAAAAGGGGCCGGCAAAAACAGATCGCTGATCTGGTCGCCGGAGATCGAGGAGATATAGAGAAACGCTGATAATCGCCCAAGCGGTTCTTCACCGTTTGGCAATATAGAGGCGCCCCGGTTTCATTTTTTGCCTTCAGGCCTCTATAGATGAATCAGCCTTTCTTTAGCAGGGAGAGCCTGAAATTGATTCCATTCAGCCAGACGAAAAGACGGGTAAATGTCCGACTCCGTCGAAAATAAGCTGCGCGATGAGCTAAGGCGGTCTGGGGAGCGGCAGGGCTGGTGGGACGCCTCTGGCCTGCTCGTCGCCCTCTCTGGGGGAGGCGATTCCATGGCCATGTTCGAACTGCTGAGGCGCTTTTTCCCGGGGAGGCTAGAGGTCGCGCACCTCGAACACGGTTTCAGGGGCGGGCCATCTCTCTCCGATGCGGCGTTTGTGGCTGAGTACTGCGAAAAAATAGGCGTGAGGTGCTTCGTGAGACACGGCGACGTCATGAATAACCGTCTCCCAGGTGAATCGGACGAGATGGCCGGCAGGCGCGTCAGGTATGATTTTTTTTTCGAGCTGCTCGACAGCGGGGGGCTCCCTTTTGTCGCGACGGCGCACAACTCCGGCGACCTCGTCGAAACTATGCTCTTCAACCTCTTCCGGGGCGCCGGAATCAAAGGGCTGTCAGGCATAGCCGGCAGAAGGGGAAGGGTTGTCAGGCCGGTGATATCCTGCGGCAGGGACGATCTCAGGTCTTTTCTTTCCTCCTCGGGCATCCCATGGCGAGAGGACGAAACAAACGCCGAGAACCGCTACCAGCGCAACAGAATAAGAAACCAACTGCTTCCGTGGGTGCGCTCCAATTTAAACAAGTCGACGGACAGGGTTCTTCTTGGCCTTGCTGGAGAGTGTCTGGCGGCGGACGCGGACGATGAAGAGGACTCCGCCGGGCTTCTTCTCTGGATTAAAAGGCGCCATCCTTTCGCCCTCGTCTCGTGGGACGTGGCCGCGACAAGGCGTCTGCCGCCGAGACGTCTCTCGTCGGTTCTTCGGGCGCAGGGACGCGAGCTTTCCCTGCCATCGCTGGACAGGCGCAGGCTTGACGCTCTCCGCGACCTGGTAGCGACTTCCGGGTGGCGCTTTCAGTGGGCAAACGACGTCGAGGTGTGCGGCGCGCGAAACCTGATCGGTTGGGTCAGGCGCGCGGTTCTCACCCAACCGCCGCCTGTTCGCGTGAGCTTGACGAATGGCGAGCGCAAGATCGTCGAGTGGGGCTCGTGGCGCTTCGAGCTCATTCTGGAACCGAGAGGCGGTGGGCGCGCGCGAGGAAGAGGCGTCTGGAGCGCGCTTATTCCGGCGGAGGAATCCTGTCTCATGACGATATCGAGCATGGCGGACGCGGTCAACGTCCCGGCGGGCGACAACCAGTGTTTCAACGCTGATATTTTACGTGAATTTCCGTGGTGGAGCAGACCCGGTACGCCGATACTACACTGTGCGGGAGAAAAAATTAATCGAAGTTGGATACCCGGGATTTTTAACGGTATGCAGGAGGATAGCAATTATGTTATCATAGCGAAAGTTTTCTGTTGTGACAAATTGGCGGGAAAGACCTGAACCGCGAATGATGCCGCGGCGCGAGACGTGTCGAGAACCGCTAGGGAAGGGGCGCTTGTTGTGGAGGAGACGGACGTTTCGCTTAGGCTTGACGCCATATTGCTTTCGAGGGAAACCATCCACAAAAGGGTGAGCGAACTCGCCGCGGAGATCATAGACGAGTTCAGGGGCAGCGAACTTATTCTGGTAGGGGTTTTGAAGGGCGCGGTGATATTTATGTCCGACCTGGCTCGCGCCATAGGCGGCGAGGTCGACGTGAGGATGGACTTCATGGCCGTCTCGTCATACGGAAACTCGATGTCATCGAGCGGCGCGGTCAAGATAGTGAAGGACATAGACACGCCGGCTGAGGGCAAAAACATCATACTCGTCGAGGACATAATGGACACGGGCCTCACCCTCTCTTACCTCGGAGATATGATAATGGCGCGCAACCCGTCAAAATTCAAGATCTGCGTTCTTCTCGAGAAACCGGAGAGGAAAAAGGTCGAATGCGCAATAGCGTATCGCGGGTTCTCCATTCCAGACAAGTTCGTGGTCGGTTACGGCCTCGACTGCGCCGGGAAATGGCGCAATCTTCCGGATATATGGCGCGTTGCCGAAGGATGAAAAAAATAAATTTTTGGGATAACGCAATAAGACGCACCCAGGAAAGTGAGGGGCCTCGCAGTTGGGTAAGATAGCGAAAAATCTGGGCATATACCTCGTGCTGATAGTGCTCGTTGTCAGCCTTGTGAATGTATTTCTCTCCCCGCAGCAGAATCCCAAGCAATGGGACGACATATCGTACAGCGACCTCCTCAACGCCGCCGAAGTTGGGCGAATCGCGAAAATTTTCATCGAGGAGGACAGCATAAGGGGTGTCTACGTCGACGGCAAGGAGTTCCGCACATACGCGGTCGGCGTGGGCGATTTGGCGAAGCAATTGGCTGAAAAAGGCGTAAACGTTCAGGTCATGCCGCCGCAGAAGACGCCATGGTGGTCGAGCCTCATGACTTCGCTGTTCCCAACGCTGCTTTTGATAGGCGCCTGGATATTCATCCTGTACAACATGCAGGGCGGCGGCAGCAAGGTGATGAACTTCTCCAAGAGCAAAGCGAAGCTCTTTCTGGACAACCGCCCCAAGGTGACGTTCGAGGAAGTCGCGGGCTGTGACGAATCCAAGGAGGAGTTAGCGGAGGTCGTGGAGTTCCTTCGCGACCCCGGGCGGTTCGCGAAACTCGGCGCGAAGGTTCCGAGAGGCGTTTTGCTCCTCGGCTCGCCCGGAACAGGCAAGACGCTCCTCTCCCGGGCTGTTGCAGGTGAGGCGGACGTGCCGTTTTTCAGCATCAGCGGTTCCGACTTCGTCGAGATGTTCGTCGGAGTTGGCGCGGCGAGGGTGAGGGATCTCTTCGAGCAGGCTCGGCGCTACCAGCCCTGCATAGTGTTCATAGACGAGATCGACGCCGTCGGGCGTCAGCGCGGGGCAGGTCTCGGCGGCGGGCACGACGAGCGCGAGCAAACCTTGAACCAGCTATTGGTCGAGATGGACGGTTTTGAGGTTGGCGGCGGCATCATTCTCATAGCGGCCACGAACCGTCCTGATATTCTTGACCCGGCCCTCTTGAGGCCGGGCAGGTTCGACAGGCAGATAGTCGTTGACAGGCCGGACGTAAACGGGCGTCTGGCGATAATCAAAGTCCACATCAAGGACAAAAAGCTCGGCGATGATGTCGACCTCGATGTTCTGGCGCGCAGGACGCCCGGTTTCGTCGGCGCGGATCTGGCCAACCTCGTCAATGAGGCGGCGCTTTTGGCCGGGCGCAGGACAAAGGAGTGTTTGGGCATGCCAGAGTTCGAGGAAGCCATCGACCGCGTCATGGCCGGCCCCGAGCGAAAGAGCCGCGTGATCAGCAAAAAAGAGCGGGAGATCATCGCGTACCATGAGGTCGGGCACGCCATAGTGGCAAGGATGATTCCGGGCTCCGACCCTGTTCACAAAATATCGATAATCCCGCGCGGGCACATGGCGCTCGGCTACACCCTCCAGGTTCCTGAGGAGGATCGCTTCCTCGTCTCCAAGCAGGAACTTTTGAATAGGATATGCGTGCTTCTCGGCGGGCGCGTCACGGAGAGCATCAAATTCGGCGACGTGACGAGCGGCGCGCAGAACGACCTGGAGCGTGCGACGCAGACGGCCCGTCAGATGGTGACGGAGCTTGGCATGAGCGACAGGCTCGGGCCGGTCACTCTCGGCAGAAAGCACCACGAGGTTTTCCTGGGCCGCGACATAATGGAGGACCGCAACTACAGCGAGGAGATAGCTTTTGCCATAGACCAGGAGGTTCGCAGGATACTCGACGAATGTTTCGAGAAAGTGCGCCTCATCCTCACGGAGAACTTCTCGAAACTGGAGGAGATAACGGCGGTGCTCCTCGAGAAGGAAGTTCTCGAGGGAACGGAGTTCAACGAGCTTCTGGGCGTTCCGGATACCGGCGCCGGCAGCAACGAGGAGACGAACAATCACGAGGATGGCGCGAAGGACTTCGGTTTATCGGACGACAAGAGCCAAAAGACAGGAGACGCGACGTAGGGAGCGGAGCGAGAAAATTTTCTTTTATTCGTAGCGGACTATAACCGATGGGAAACCTGCACGCGCGCGCTTTATCGAGAAAAATGGCGCAAGCGTCTTTCTGAGAAGGCCGATGTCCTTTGTGCGAAGCCAGATCGTCGTATGCGGACGCTTCTTAGCGCCTTCGGGCACAGACGGTTCTTCGGGGGACTCGGTATCGGAAATCCAATATTCGAACCGGGCGTCGTCGAACATCTCGGCCATGGCATTTGCGTCTGCGGCTTTCGTGTCGATCCTGACGAGCGGGGTAAACGGCGGCATGGAGAACTCACGCCTCTCGCGCAGCTCGGAGCGCCAGAAGACCGTCCACCCTGGCTTGTCGAGACTGTCTATATCGAAGCCCTTCTGCCACTCCCTGGCGGCTCGCCTCGTCTGCAGGACGACTCGGCGCTCCTCCGGGAGCTTACCGCGCCAGCGCGACTCCCAAACGAGCCCGAACGCCCTCGAGCGAGCGTCATACTCTTGCGACCTTGCCTCCCCGTCAACGTCGATCCAGCCAACCATTCCGACCTGAAGAATGTCGCAGAGCGCCAATGCCGCCCTTGTCCCTACGACAAGGCCGGACGGCTCGGCAAGATCCGGGCCTGCCGCGTCCTTTATGTCGAGAATCGGGACGGGGCTGTTTATCGCCGACTTCGCAAGAGGCAGAAGCGCTTCAAGACCCGGGCGTTTTGCCATCAGGAGCTTTCCAGCGCAGCCCGGGCAACTGTCGGGGACTCCTCGAGACGTTCCGCACGAGACGCATACGATCCTCTCGGCCGAGACCTCCCATCTCATCGCCCCGCCGCATCTTGCGCAGCGAAGCGACGCGCCGCACTCGTCGCAGACTATCTCGCCGGCGTAACCCTTGCGATCCAATATCCATAGCGCCCACGAACCGCGAGTTATCGCCGACTCCGACTCCCTCACGAGCGGTTCGCTCACGGCAAGCGCGTCCTGCACGCCTTTCACCGACGGCGAGTAGGCCAGCTTCAGATCCACGAAACAAAAATTTTTATGCTTTTTTGCGGGTTTTTGGGCGTTTATTACGCCCTGAGCGTTTTGGCCTGTCTTAGCCAGTTTCGCTGGATTCGCGTCCTTCGCGATGGTCATGTAGACCCTCGACGACGGCATACGCCCGCCAAGCACAAGGGAGGCGCGCTCTATCCTCGCGCGTTTTGCCAGCAGGCTCCTTACGTTAAACAGCGGCGGCCTTATCGTGCGCCACGCGTTGTTGCATTCGTCCTCGACGATAATTCTCGAGACTCCGGGGAACGGCGCCGACGCGGCAGTCTGCCCCCCCACGAGTACGTTGGCCTTTTTTTTCATTTTGCCGTATTCGTCCTGCTCGATCCCTGACGCCAAAAGCCGCCCCCATGTCTGCCATTCGGCCTTAGCCCCACTCCTCGGATACAATATCGCTGTCTCGCCCAATCTTTCGGCGAAGTCCTTCGCGGCCTCGTACAGCGGAAAGCAGATCAAAGTCGGCCGTCCGTCGGAGCAGAGTTCGGCGTATCGCTCGAGACGGACAGCGTCGACCGGCTCATATATAAATGTGTCGGTCGGCTCGATATCGCGCGGCTCGCAGGCGGCGTCTCCGGGCTGGGGCAAAAGCTCGCCCTTTAGAAAGTTCGCCGGCAGAAGCGTCTTCATGGCGGTTCCGATGCCGCAGAGGTACATCTCGCTTAACCAACGAACCAGTGGCATGACGTAAGGAGGAAGTATCGGCTCGCGGTCGATGACGCTGTTTATCTCCCGCAGCTCGCCGGCGTATCCGCCAGAGCCGGCCAGTCCGAGCGTCACGCCGACCCGCCCTCCATTTCCGACAGGTACGCGAACCCTCGCGCCTTCATGGCATGGCTCGCCGGCGAGGTAAGTGAGGCTTGTCCACCAAGGGCCCGCAAGGGCCACGGAGATTTTTTCCACGATTTGAGGAGTCAGGCCGGCGTTGTCAGAATAAACGGGCCAAAATGTCAAGTATGCCGGACGCCACGTCCTGCTTTGTCCCGAAGATGACAGGGGATGGCGCAGACGCCCACTTCGGCGCGAAATAAACCCTGGCCCTGTTCGTGCCGACGGCAAAACCCGCGTCGCTCTCGGAAACATCGTTCGCCACTACCATGTCGAGGCCCTTGGAGGAAATTTTTTTAATCGCGTTCTCCTCGACGTTTTCGGTCTCGGCCGCAAACCCGACGAGTATCTGCCCTGGTAACCTGCGCTTCGACAACTCAAGGGCTATATCCGGGTTCTGTTCGAGCTCGAGAACCAGCGGCGAGTCCGCGCGTTTTATTTTCTGCGTAGAATACTCCTTCGGCCTGTAGTCGCCGACCGCGGCCGCCTTTATAATGACGTCCGCGCCGGCCTGCTCCTCAAGACACGCCTTCAGCATATCGCGCGCCGACGTAACCTTCACGGCCCTCACACCTGGAACTCGCTCGTTCGAAGGCCCTGTCACGAGGACAACCCGCGCCCCTCTGAAACGAGCCTCCGCGGCGAGTGCATAACCCATCCTGCCGGAACTGGGGTTCGAGATAAAACGCACAGGGTCGATGTACTCATGGGTTGGGCCGGCTGTTATCAAAAAATTTTTCCCCTCCATGTCCTTGGTCGGGCAGAGTGCCGCCCACGTTTCGTCCAATATCTCGTCGGTCGAGGGGAGGCGTCCTTTCCCTGCCGTTCCGCAGGCGAGGTCTCCGGAGTCCGGGTCGACGACGACGCAGCCATACTCCTCGAGCGTCCTGGCGTTTTTTTTGGTTGCCGGGTTCGCCCACATGCGCTCGTTCATCGCAGGGAAAAAGATCTTCGGGCGGGCGCAGGCGAGTATCGTCGCCCCAAGGAGAGTGCTGGCGTCGCCTGATGCCGCCATGCGCAGGACGTTTGCCGTGCACGGCGCCAAAACCATAACGTCGGCCCAGTCGGAGAGCGTGATATGCGGTATTCTCCAGCCGTTTTCGTCGGAGGTGAAATCGGCGTCCCTCCAGACCCTGCGCTTCGAGAGCGTCGAGAGAGTGAGAGGAGAGACGAGCTTGGCCGCCGTCTCCGTCATTATGATCTCGACGTCGCACCCGGATTTGACCCACGCGCGCACGAGCTCGGCCGTCTTATACGCCGCTATGCCGCCGCTGATGCCCAGCAGTATTTTTTTACCGCTCGTCCACTTCGGAGTCATCGTCCTGTGTATGCCGCGGCACAAAAAGAGAGTGTATGTTCAGCCTGTCGCACTCTATTTCCTCTATAGCGTGGGTGATATAACGCTCGCTGCCCTCGCCGTCGAGCTGACGGCCTTTCTGTTCGCTGAGTTGGCGCGCCCTCGAGGAGACGATCATCGCCAGCGCGTATTTGTTCTCTATATCCGTGGTCCTGTAAATTTTCTCAAGATCTGTGTATATCAAAACAACCCCCCCTATCGCCTGTAGATCTTCACCAAATCGACGAGTTCCTGAGATGACTTTTCCAGGTCGTCGTTCACAATTATGTGGTCGCACTCACCGGCGTACCTCATCTCGACTGCGGCGTTGCGCAGACGAAGCAGCATCTGATCGGGCGTTTCGGTGCCCCGATCCTCCAGACGGTTTTCGAGTTCGTCCATCGAGCGAACCGTAATAAAGATCCTGACGGCGGACGGCATCGCTGCTTTTACCTGCCTGGAGCCCTGTACGTCTATTTCGAGGAGCATATCGCGGCCGCTCCCGACGCAGGCGTCCACGTCGTCCCTTCTAGTGCCGTAGTAGTTGCCGTGAACCTCCGCCCACTCGAGAAAGGCGTTTTCGGTTATCAGCTTCGCGAAGTCCTCCTTCGCTATGAAGTAATAGTCCACGCCATTCGTCTCTCCCGGCCTTATGCTTCTCGTTGTGCATGAGACGGAAAAGTCGATGTCGGGCATCGCGGCGACGAGTTTTTTTCGTAGAGTGCCCTTGCCGGCCCCGGCCGGACCCGAGAGTACGAAAAGACGCCCGGTTGCATACTCCATCGCTCAACTCTCCTCCTACTTCGCTCCCTCGTCGTTCCCGCTCTCCTCAAAACGGGCCGAGATCGTCTCGGGCTGAATTGCTGATATTACCACATGTTTGCTGTCCATGACCAGTATCGCCCTCGTTTTTCTCCCCTGCGTCGCGTCGACTAGAAGTCCGGCGTTTTTCGCCTCCTCCCTCATGCGCTTTATTGGCGCGGATGACGGGCTGATTATGGCGACGACGCGATCAGCGACGACCATATTTCCGAAGCCGATGTGAACGAGCCGATAGTCCATGATATCACTCCAAGTTCTGTATTTGTTCGCGAATCCTCTCGAGCGAGGTTTTCGCCTCCACTGCCAGCCATCTTATCCCGGCGTCGGCTATCTTGGAGTTCAGGGTGTTGACCTCCCTGTTCATCTCCTGAATCAGGAAGTCGAGCTTGCGCCCGGCCGACTCCGAGGAGTCTTCAGTCTCGCGGAACTTCGCTATATGGCTGTCGAGCCGGGCGAGTTCCTCGGTCACGTCCCACCTGTCCGCGATAAACACGACCTCCTGGACGAAGCGCGAGTCATCCGGCTGCGGGGCGCCAAGCGAGTCCAGAGCCTTCGTTATGCGCTCCTTCATCGCGTCGAAAGCCGCGTCCTTCGCGTCGGCCCATTTTGCGGATATCTCGCCCAGGAGGCGCTCGAGTTCGACGAGATGGATGTTCACGGCGCTTTTCAAATGCGCGCCCTCAGTGAGGCGCATCTCCTGCCATCTCGCCGCGCCCTGCTCCAGAAGGGACGAGAGAAGTTGCTCCGTGGCGTCGTCCCTCGACAGGCCAAAGCGCTCCTGAGAGTCGAGCACTCCAGGGAGGTTCACGAGCGAGTCTATTGAAATGGGCTCTCCCTGGTCAGGGCCAAGGGCTTCGCGCGTTTCGGCGAGGGCGTTGAAGTAAGAGGCGAGGACGTCTTTATTCACGGAGACGGCAAGCGCCGACGCGGCCCACATTATCTCGATCCTCGCCTGAACCTTGCCCCTCCTGTAAAGGCCCCTGAGCTTCTGATGAAACCAGGGCTCCCATGAGCCAAGCTCCCTTGGCAGCCGGGCGTATATCTCCTGATACCTATGGTTCACGCTCGAGAGCTCGAGCGAAATCGTCCCCCACTCCCTCTCGATCCGGGCGCTGCTGAAACCGGTCATGCTGACGTACATCGCAGATCACCTCGCTATCTCGATCTATTATATGAGGCATGAAGGGTGACGATCAATCGAGAACTTCCTTGATCCTCTCGTTTATTCGAAGGATCAGCTCCGGCAGTCCCTCGCCGGACAGCGCGCTCACGCGCGCCACGTCCTCTCCTTTCGACTCCAGCCCCGCCGATATGAAGACGGACTCCTCGCTGACCCTGTCTATTTTGTTCAACACGACGATACGCGGAATCTCGTCCGCTTCTATATCGCGGAGCGTATCGAGGACGACGTCGAAGTTTCGCATAGGCGTCGGCGAGGAGGCGTCCGCCACGATCAGCAGAAGATCAGCGCCGGACGCCTCCTCCAGGGTTGCCCTGAACGCGGCTATCAGCTCCGGCGGAAGTTTCCTTATGAAACCGACGGTGTCCGAGAGCAGGAAAGAGTCGCCAGATGGGACGTCCACCCGCCTCGTGACAGTGTCAAGCGTCGAAAAAAGTCTGTCCTCCGCCTTTATCGAGTTGTCCCCAGAGAGCGAGCGAAGCAGGGTCGACTTGCCGCTGTTTGTGTACCCGACGAGCGAGACCACGTCGGCCCCATCCCTCGACCTGCGGTAGCGGTACTGCCTTCGCCGATTTCTGACGTCCTTGAGGTTTTTTTCGATGAATTTTATCCGTCTCTCCAGCTTGCGCCTGTGGCGCTCGAACTCAGTCTCTCCAGGGCCCCTTGTGCCGATGCCGCCGCCAAGCCTCGACATCTGATGCCCCAGGCCCTTCAGCGACGGTATCTCGTAACGCAGCATAGCGAGCTCCACTTGAAGCTTCGCCTCAGCCGTGTTCGCCCTCTGCTCGAATATCATCATTATCGTAAAAGCCCTGTCCCAGACCTCCAACCCAGTGACCGCGCCGAGGTTGCTCCTCTGTGTGGGCGAAAGCTCGTCGTCCACCACAAGCAGGTTAGCGCCGAGCCCAAAAGCGAATTCCTTTATCTCCGCGGCCTTCCCCTTGCCGATGAACGTGGCCGGGTCAGGCGTCCTTCGCTTTTGGAGCACCCTCCCGACGACAGGGACGCCGAGGTTCGACAGGAGGAGCGCCAGCTCGTCGAGGGCCGGCTCAGACTCGCCGTCCTGCTCGTCAACGGCTGCGATGAGCGCGGATTTAGGCTTCAGAGCCAGGTCGATCATCGCGCGCCAGCCTCCAGAGAGTGAAGCTCCCTCTCGAGGGAGTCCATCGCGATCTCCCTGCGTTTTTTCTCCGTATCGGCCGTCCCATCCGGGTAAATTGGCGCGCCAAACGTCACTATGACCTTTGAGGGGCGCGGAAACGATCCGCCAGGGGGCCAGACCCTGCTGGATCCGCTGATATATACGGGTTGGAGCGGAGCGCCCGACTTGACAGACAAAAACGCGGCGCCACCCTCCAGAGGTTTCAGCTTGCCGTCAGCGCTGCGCGAGCCCTCCGGGAAGATCAATATGCTCTCGCCCGAGGCAAGCTCCTTCAATAGCAGTTTCAGAACCACTCCGGCATTCTGGCTGTTCTCGCGCGTAACCGGCATTGCGCCGAGCGAGGATATCAAAAAACCGAAAACAGGGTTGCGAAAGAGCGACTCCTTTGCGAGATATTTGAGGCGTCCAGGGAAAAGGCCGCCCAAAAGAGGCGGGTCTATATAGCTTGAATGGTTGGAGGCGACGATGAGAACGGCGCCGCGCGGCACTTTATCCAGTCCTCTGATCTCGAGCCTGTTATAGAGAGTGAAGACTATCCTGAAGAAAATTTTCGTGATCCAATAAAATATTTTTCGGGCCATACCTACAGCCTTGCGGCGTACTCCAAAACATTTTCCAGAACCTCATCGAACGAAAGGTCTGTCGTGTCGAGGACAACGGCGTCGAGGGCCGGTTTGAGCGGGGCTACGTCGCGGCTTCTGTCGAGCGTGTCGCGCCTGTTCACCTGTTCGAGTATCTCGCCATAATCGACCGACTCCCCCCTGGCGATTCGCTCGTCATACCTGCGTCTCGCGCGTGTCTCCGGGGCAGCGGTCAGGAAGATCTTGACGTCGGCATCCGGGAAGACGACAGTGCCCATATCCCGGCCCTCTGCCACGAGGCCGCCGGCTATCGCGTCGCGCTGAATACCGAGGAGAAATTCCCTCACCATCGGCAGGGCCGAATAAGATGAGACCTTCTTGTCTATGCCTGGGGATCTAATGGCTTCCGTGACGTCCTCTCCGCAGGCGAAAACGGTTCCATTCCGGAAGGAGACGGTGAACTCACGGAGGCGCTCCGCGAGTTCAGGCGACTCCGCCGCGGCTATGCCGTCGCGCAGCATGAAAAACGTTATTGCCCTGTATATCGCGCCCGTATCGAGAAATGGAAGTCCAAGACGGCACGCCGCCTCTCTGCCGATGCTGCTTTTACCGGCCCCGGCCGGCCCATCGAGCACGATTACCGGTTGCTTTTTGACCCCGGACATCAATTTTTTACGTCTTGCGTTTCATCCTCCATTGTGGAGAGGAGGTCAACGAACTCGCTCATGATGGACTCGACGCTTTCGGAGAGGCCAAGGCGTTCGAGGCTCTCTGGCGATACGTTGTACTGCATCCCGTCCGCCCCGATGCCGACGCCCAGCATTATGCAGATCGCGTTGCTTACGTGGACGATGTCCACGACGCTCTGCAGCGCCTTCATATCAGACGGCAGATCCCACGGAGTGTGGTGGTATGTCGTTATGTACGTGTATGTATCCGGGAGATTCCACTGCTCCATAATGAGCCCTCCGACCTGCGCGTGGTCGAAACCCAGCACCTGCCGTTCCGCCTCGCAGAACGGAACGTTGTCCTCCTCGACAAGGCGGAGGATTATGCTGTAGCCGAATCGGACGTAGTCGTTCAGGACGATTTTGCCAATGTCGTGCATCAGCCCCCCGATATAAGCCTCCTCCGGGTCGCAGATCCCAAGTTTTTCGGAGAGGTACCTCGACGCGGCCGCCACGCTCTGGGAGTGTTTCCAAAGCTCGCCCCTGTCGAGGGAGTAACCCGAAAAAGCGCTGTCCATAAATTTATAAACGGACGCGGCAAGGACTATGCTCTTCACTGTCTTGAAACCAAGGAACGAAATCGCCTCAGAGACGCCGGTGATTCTCCTCGCCAAGCCGTAGTACGCGGAGTTTGCGAGCCTGAGTACCCTGACGACAAGCCCCTCATCCTTGGAAAGCCTGCCGCCCACGTCGGAGGCGCTGCTCTTTGGATCTTCCAGCATCTTCAGAGTCTCCACGACGAACTGTGGCAAGGATGGAATATCCTTGACGCGCTTCAAAACGCGCCGTTGTATCAAATCCCGGGTGCGGTCGTCTAATCCCTGCATTCGTATCCCTCCGAAGAAAAGAAAACAGTAGTGGCTGGTTTTATACTTCGCCGCCTATAAATATCATTTCCCTGAGCTCGTCGTAATTATACTCGTTAAACGCCCCTGAAGGCAACTTCTTCAGGAAAAGATTGCCAATGCCCGTGCGTGTCAGGCTTTGAACCCTGTTGCCAAGCACAGCGGCCATCGAGCGTATCTCCCTTTTGAAGCCCTCACCAAGAGCCACCGCAAAACACCTTCCGGGGAGCCCTCCCATGGGGGCGACCTCCAGCGGTTTTGCAAAGCGCTTGTCTATCATAACACCGTTGGCCCATTTATTCACGCCGTTTTCGTCGAGGTTCCAACGTAAAATTACGAAATACGTTCTCCTCACCCCGGAAGACGGGTGTATGAGTTCCTGGGCGAACTTGCCGTCATTTGTAAGGATTATAAGTCCTTCGCTCTCCTTGTCCAGCCTTCCAACCGGGAATATCCCAAGCGATCCGTAAAAGTCCGGCAGGAGATCGATCACTGTTTTTTCGCGTTCGTCGCTTACAGCGGAGAGCACGCCTCGCGGCTTGTTCATGACGATGTAGACCTGCTTCGCCAGAGTGATTGGCAGACCGTCCACCCGCACGTCGGCCGGTTCTCCCAAAACCCTCCCTACCGACGTCTCCAGGCGCCCGTCGACCGTCACTCTGCCCTCGGTGATCAGTTCCTCCGCCTTGCGGCGCGACGCGCGCCCGCAAGCGGATATGTACCTGTTCAGCCTCACGGGGAATGATATTGCCGGCACTCTCATTCCGCTTCCCAGTCCTCGCCGGCTGGGGCGATGGTGTCCTGCAGCTCTTCGAGAGCCGGAAGCGACGATATGGCGTCAAGGCCGAACAGCTCGAGGAACCTGTCTGTCGTCCTGTAAAGAAGCGGGTTGCCGGTGCTTTTCCGCCGCCCGGCCACCCTCACGAGGCCATGCCTCAGCAGCGTGTCTATTACCCTGTCGCTGCGCACGGTGCGAATCTCCTCTATCTCGGAGCGCGTCGCCGGCTGGTTGTACGCGACGACGGAAAGCGTCTCGAGCGCCGCCTTGCTCAGCCTCACCCTCTGTGTCGTGAGGGCGCCCTGAAACTCTGCCACGACCGGCTCCAGATCCGGCGCGGTCGCCATCTGCCATCCGCCGGCGAGCCGGAGAAGCGTCACTCCCCTGCCGGAGTCGTAGGCCGCGCGCAGCCGTCCAACGGCTTCCTTCACCGCCTTCGCCGATTGCCCGGTCGCCGTCGCGAGCTCATCCTCCGAGAGCGGCTGGGCGGAGACGAACAACAGCGCCTCGATCTGTCGCATAAGCAGGTCGTATCCTTCATGCGGCGACAATCCGAACATCCTCCCACATCTCGCTCTGCGCCAGTCTGATCCTGCCAAGACGAGAGAGCTCCAGCAGGGCGAGCAGAGTGACGATGAGTCCTCCCTCGCCGAAGGACGCCAGAAGCCCCTTGAGCGATGAGTTCCCGGTATCCTCCAGGTTTTTCATCACGTCCCCCATCCGCTGTTCGACTAAGACCTCCTCCGGAACCGCGTCTGGTATCTCCGCCATAAAACCCGACTCCCTGCGCGAAACGCCCCGCCTCGTTTTCTCGTCGATCAGGCGCCACCAGAGCGTCGACAGCCCGTACAAGTCCCCAATGTCGAACCAGGGCGGGCCGCCTTCGTCCAATATCCTGACGAACGACCTCTCGCGCTCCTCTTTAAGCTCGGACAAGCGAAGCGCGGCCGCCCTGTAAGGCATGAAGCGCTCCAGAAGAATGCGAAGCTCGTCCTCGTCCGCCTCTCCCTCGTCTGAGACGTCTTCGCCGGGCGGCGGAGTCGTCTCGTCGCCGATATCGTTCACGCGCGGCAGAAGGGAGCGCACCTTGCGCAGAAGAAGTCCGCTCGCGAGCGAAAAGAACTCGGCGAGCTCGGCCAGGGTCGCTTTTTTTGTCGTGAGCGCGTAAGACACATACTGGGAGAGCACGTCGGTGAGCTTCACGGACGCAACGTCAACGGCGCGGCTCTCCACAAGATGGCAGAGCAGGTCGAGCGGGCCGGAGAAGTCGCCTAGCGTTATCAGGAATTGTTTTTCTTCAGGCATTTTTAGAAAACGTCGATTTTATTGTCGAGACGCATCGAGGGTGAGGCGAGTCTCTCGATCACTCGTTCTGCTTCAACATGCCGAGGGCGTCGTAGACGTCGCTCATAGTTCGCGAGGCGCAGGCGCGCGCTTTTTTCGCGCCCTCCCTCAGGATATCCGCAAGGTCGTCGCGGCGGGACTCGAAGGCCTTCCTTCTCTCGTGAATCGGCGTCATGTGCTCCGTCACGCAAGCGATAAGAACCTTCTTGCAGTCTATGCAGCCTATCCCAGCCGTGCGGCAGCCCAACGCCAGCTCGT
Source organism: Synergistaceae bacterium (assembly GCA_031289775.1). GTDB lineage: Bacteria > Synergistota > Synergistia > Synergistales > Synergistaceae > JAITOY01. The sequence goes on along the minus strand of JAITOY010000047.1, from coordinate 21,691 downwards.
CGAGCTTCGTTTTGCCGGGGTTGAAAAATTTTTGGAGATCCCAGACAGGGCACTTGTTCGGCTCTCCTTTGTCCGTCCTTCGCTCTCGCGCCGGGTCGGTTTTCATGGTTCTGATTTTTTTGTCTAGCGCAGGTATATCGTCGGCTATTTCGATCGAGTTGCCGTACGACTTGCTCATTTTGCGCCCATCCGTGCCTGGAATCTTCGGCGTCGGAGTGAGCATGATCTCAGGCTCTGGGAAAATTTCGCCCCCTCCGCCGTAGAAGTTATTGAACCTGCGCGCCAGCTCGCGAGACAGCTCCAGATGAGCCGTCTGATCCTCGCCGACCGGAACTTTGTGTGACTTGTAAACGAGGATGTCGGAAGCCATCAACACCGGGTAGCCGAGGAAGCCATACGTCGACAGATCCTTGTTCTGGAGGTTCAGTATCTGCTCCTTGTACGTCGGGTTGCGCTCGAGCCACCCGAGCGGCGCGATCATCGACAGGGCCAGATGCAGCTCGATGTGCTCCTTCACGTGCGACTGGATGAATATCGCGCTTTTCTCGGGGTCGAGGCCCACGGCAAGCCAGTCGAGCAGAACCTCTATCGAGTTGGCGCGCAGCCTCGACGGGTCGGCGTAATCAGACATGAGCGCGTGCCAGTCCACTATGGAGTAATAACACTCGTTTTCCTCCTGGAGCGCGACCCAGTTCGTCAAGGCCCCAGCCATGTGCCCAAGATGCAACCTGCCAGTCGGCCTCATACCGCTGAAAACTCTGAACATTTAAGAGACACCTCCGAAAATAGTTCTGTTTATCTACCTGCCGTCCTCGCTCGAGACGTCCATGAAGGCCATAAAAGCCTCCTGGGGGATCGAGACCCTGCCTACCTGCTTCATGCGCTTTTTGCCCTCCTTCTGTTTCTCGAGGAGCTTGCGCTTTCTAGTGATGTCGCCGCCGTAGCACTTCGCCAGCACATCCTTGCGGAGGGCTTTTACGTTCGTCCTCACGATGACCTTTTTCCCTATGGCGGCCTGAATCGGAACCTCAAAGAGCTGGCGGGGGATGAGCTCCTTCAGCTTTGTCGCGACCGAGTGTCCCCTGTGGTAGGCCGCGTCGCGGTGGCAGATGAAGCTGAACGCGTCCACCGGCTCCTCCTGTATCAATATGTCGACCTTGACGAGGTCGGAGACGCGGTAGCCGACGTGTTCGTAGTCTATCGAGGCGTAACCCCGCGTGGCCGACTTCAGCCTGTCGTGAAAGTCCATTATAAACTCCGCGAGCGGAACGTCGTAGACAAGGCGCACCCTGCCCTGCGTTATGTAGTCCATGCTCACGTAGACGCCGCGCTTGTCCTGACTCAGTTGCATGGAGGGGCCGACGTACTCGTCCGGCAGGAATATCGTCACCCGGATATACGGCTCGAGCACCTCCTCCAGGCGCGCTGCGTCCGACGGGAAGTCCGAAGGGCGGTGGGCCTCTGTCAGAGCGCCGTCCGTGAGCTTTATCCGGTATATGACGTTCGGGGGCGTGGCGACGAGCTCCACGCCGAACTCGCGGAACAATCTCTCCTTGGCGATCTCCATGTGCAGCAGTCCGAGAAAACCGCAGCGAAAACCAAAGCCGAGAGCGGCCGAGGACTCCGGCTCGAACGTAATTGCGGAGTCGTTGATCTGGAGCTTCTCGAGAGCCTCTCTGAGAGCGTTGATCTCCTCGCGCTCTATCGGGTAGTAGCCGCAGAAAACCACAGGCTTCACCCTTCGATAGCCCGGCAGGGCTGCGGCGGCCGGCCTTCTGGCGTCGGTGATGGTGTCTCCGACCCCGGCGTCCGAGAGCGATTTTATCCCAGCCGCCATATAGCCGACCTCTCCCGGGCCGAGGGAGTCCGCCTGCATCATCGTCGGCGTGAAGACGCCCACCTCCTCGACCTCGAAGACCTCGCCCGTCGCCATAAACGATATCCGTCTGCCGGGCGCGATCTCGCCGTTCACGACGCGCACATAGCTTATCACGCCCTTGTAGTTGTCGTACACGGAGTCGAACACGAGCGCGGAGAGCGGCGCGTCCGGGTCTCCCTCCGGCGGGCGTATGTCGGAGACGATTCGCTCCAGTATCTCGTCCACGCCAGTGCCGTCCTTCGCGCTCGCTAAAACGGCGTTCGAGGCGTCGAGGCCTATGACGTCCTCTATCTCCTTCATAACGCGCTCCGGAGAGGCCGACGGCAGGTCGATCTTGTTGAACACAGGTATGAGGTCGAGGTTCTGCTCGAGAGCCAGATACGCGTTCGCCACCGTCTGAGCCTCTACGCCCTGCGCCGCGTCGACGACGAGAACCGCCCCCTCGCACGCGGCAAGCGAGCGCGAGACCTCATAGTTGAAGTCGACGTGCCCGGGCGTGTCGATGAGGTTCAGTATGTACGTATTGCCGTCGGAGGCGTCGTAGCTCATCCGCACCGGCACGAGTTTGATCGTGATGCCGCGCTCCCGTTCGAGCTCGAGCATGTCGAGGAGCTGCGCTTTCATATTCCGGCTTTCAACCGTGTGGGTGCTCTCTATCAGCCGGTCTGCCAGAGTCGATTTTCCGTGGTCGACGTGGGCTATTATGCTGAAATTTCTTATCCTGTTCAGTTTATCCGGTCTTCCCGCTTGATCCAAATGTTTCACCTCGTGAGGAATTTTTGTTCGGCGACTTTCTCGATCTTTACCATTTATTTGATATAATCATGTACCGCGCCTTTCACGACTGTCCGGTTCATTATCGTACCGGATATTACGCAAGTCAAGCGCCGGGGACATTCGGCGAGGAAAGACTGAATAGGCGTCTGTCTATAAATCAGGGTTTCCTATAACGGATTTGTCGTGCCGCTCGCTGCCAAAAGTACTATAATGTCGCGAGACATCATCAGGAGGAGATTGCATAATGAACGATAAAAGAGGCGGATTCACTCTGGTCGAGATCATGGTGGTTGTCGTGATCATCGGTCTTTTGGCGACGATTGTAGCTTTAAACGTCCGCGACAGCGGAGAAGAAGCCAGAAGGACGACGACTCGGGCGCAGATAAGCAACATAGAGCAGGCTCTGGAGCTGTACCACCTGAACAACGGATTTTTCCCGACGACGGATCAGGGGCTGCAAGCCCTCGTCGAAAAAGCGACAACGCCCCCCGCGCCGAACAATTTTCCGAGAGGCGGATATATGAAACAACTGCCGAAGGATGGCTGGAAGAGGGACTTCATCTACAAATGCCCGGGCGACAGGGGCGAGTACGACATAATATCCCTCGGCGCCGACGGCAAAGAGGGTGGCGAGGAGTTTAACGCCGACATCACAAACTGGGACGCGGTTCAATAAGACAAGGTGGGGTGAGTTCGGTGAACGACGCTGACAAGTTAAAATCGATGCTCGGGGTGATACGCGACGAGATCCTGCCTTTGGCGGAGTCGGAGAGCGCGAAGGGCAACGACCCCTCCGGGAGCGCGGTGATTCGCTCCGACACGCTCACCTCCGTGATGGTGGGCGCCGACAACCGTCTCAAAAACCCGGTCTTTCATGGCGAGATGGACACCATAATCAGGTTTTTCAAGCTCCCGGTTCACCCGTCGACGGATGAACTGATCTTCCTCGCGACTCACTCCCCCTGTCCCATGTGCGCGGCCGCCATCGCCTGGTCCGGCTTCAGGGAGTTATGGGTTCTTTTCGAAAACGGCAACGATGACCCTGATCGCCCTGTCCGCACGGATAGGGCGATGTTCAGGAAGCTGTTCGGAGTCGACGGCACACGCAAGGACAACGGTTTTTTCACGAGCAACAGCATCAAAAAAGCCATAGCGGCCCACAAACACAGAGACGACCTGCAAACCCTGTTAGAGGAGGCGGAACGCCGCTACGCGGCGCTAAAGCCCCACGAGGCCGCCGCTTCAGCGCAATGAACCCGACGCGCCGGGCATAAAATTCCGGCGCTCTGAAATCTGCCGGCAACTAATCGCTGCCAGCTGGTTTGTGTGGAGCGTTATCCCTCTTCTCGACTTTTTTTAGGACGCCGTTTTCTATCGACATAACCAGCTCGTGTTCCTGCTTACGCTCGAAGCCGGCGTGGTCATAGTATACGAGCTTGCCGTATGGACAGACGAAATCCCCGTTCACCCAGCCGGCGAAGACGCCATCGCGCGCTTCTGGGAACACCGACGAGAAAGTCGACGCGGTATCGCACGCCATGTCCATACCGACGAGAAAGAGACGAGCGTCACGAATCTCCCATCGGGCAACATAACCCCTCCTGCAGCCGGAGTTGAACCCGTCGAAAACCGGGCGGCGATCCGGGTTGGCCCTAAAATACTCCTCGAGAGGCGTCGCCGCGAGGCCATAATCAAGCCCCTCGTATTTTAATTTATCGTACATCTGCGCCGACAAATTCTATTCCTCCGTGTAATCCAAACTATCTCATGAGCTGGAGCGTCGTCTGCGGGAGCTGGTTCGCCTGCGCGAGCATCGCGTTGCCGGCTTGCGCGAGGACGTTCAGCTTCGTGAACTCTATCATCTCCTTCGCCATGTCCGCGTCGCGAATGCGGCTCTCCGACGCCGTCGTGTTCGCCGACGCCGTAGTGAGGTTTGTTATTGTGTGTTCGAGCCTGTTCTGGTAAGAGCCCAGCCTCGCCCTTCTCGTGGAGACCTTGTTTATGGCGAGGTCGATCATCGCTATCGATCTCGCCGCGAACTCCCTGTTCCTGACGTTCACAGCGTCCACCTTGAGAGCGGCCGCACTCGCGTCGCCAAAGCCGATGAACATGTTCTCTCCTTCGTTCGCGCCGATCTGGAGCACGGCCGAATCCTCTGCCACGTGGACGATAAAGCCGTTCCGCGAGGCGCTTTGTGAGAAGACAAACGTGCCGTATATTGGCGTGGGGTTGTTCTGTAAATTAATAGAGTCTACGTCCAGCGCGAAATTATTGGTGAGCCGGACGTCGATATTCTGGTGCAGCTCGCCGTAAATGGTGTTCCCGCTGATCGAGATTCCGCTCTTCAGGACGACGCCGGTATGGGCGTCAATTATATTTAAGCTGTAGACCGTGTCGCGGGCCGACTGTATCTCCGCGAACCCAAGCGCGTTGATGAGTTTCTCGTCTCCTGAGATCGATATCCTACCAGCGCCGCCCGCGACGTTCGAGTGCAGGAGCAGCGTACCAGAGACGGCTTGGAGCGAGGCGGCCCGTGATTCGATGACCGCGATGCTGCCCACGCCGGATGAGGCTGAGAGCGGCATCGTGAGCGTAACTCCCGTAAGACTCGATATCGGATTAAATGGGGGTATGATGGGTGTGTCCGGGATGATACTGTCTTGATTCAATGGCCATCCGCCGCTCGCGTAAGAGCCGCCAATGGCGCCGGTGTCGGTAGCCGTCGATTCATCCAGAACGCCCACCGCCGACCCGATTCCGAGGAAATCGGAAAATTTCAGTAAGCTTGCCCCAAGTGCTGTGTCCGCCTGTATAGCGGCTTTAAAAGCGGCCATTGTAGAGAACTCTCCGGCGGTCAGGGTGTCGAGCGCGTTGCCCGCGCCTTCCAGAGGCGTGCCTCCTTTCAGCGAGGTAATTAATAAATTTATAGCTGATCCCACATACGCCTGATCAAAATATCGAACCGCCAGATAGGCCGCGGAGTAATCAAGCGAGCTGCTGACAGGCGTTCCGTCAAACAAAGCGCTGATGGAGCTTACGACGCTCGCAAGACCAGCGGCGTTATCAGAGACATCGGCCTGCACCCTGTCGTTCGCGCCGTGAATGTACTCCGCCAACCCCTCGATCAGCCACTCCCCGCTGGGCTGGGACATTGCGTTGGCCAGATTCGGGTCTGAAAAAGTTATGACGTGGACGAGCTCGTGGGCAAGTATTCTGTCGTCAGAGTGAAGGAAGGAGTTAGTCCCGTTGGGCATCGTTCCCGGTGCGAAGTCTACTGTCTCGATCATGATGAACCCATGCCCTCCGAATACGCCCCCAGTGGCGGCCGTGCCGCCCGGGGCGCCTCGTATAAATCTGATCTCCAGCTCATTGCCGAGTACCGATGAAAGTCCGTATAGCGAACTTATCCTATTGGCCGCGTCGTTGAGCCAGCTGTATTCCGTTATTCCCTTGATAATTGCCTCTTCCACCTCGTTCAGCGGCATGTCGTCCGAGACGTACTGAACGCCGAGCGCGCCGCCTGGGATGCTCTCTCCCAAGGCCTCTTTTATGGCGAGGCCGAGTTTTTCGCCGAGCATCGAAACAGTGTCGCCTCCGTATACGGTGACGGACGCGCTGCCGCCACCCTCCATCGAGATGGTGAGGGTCTGTGGGTCGTCGAGCAGGAAGACACCGTTTGCGTCGAACATGTTCGTCAAGTCGGACAAAAGAGTGCCGGCGTTCGCCAGCGCGGTCTGGCCGTCCTCGAACTTCTCCATCAGGATATTGCTCTTGAGCACCTGATTGCGCCCTACATCGGAGACGGTAGCGCTGATGATATAGTTCCCTTCGAACGCATTTACCTGGCCGAACTGGTCTCTGGACATCAAAGTGCCGTTCACAAACAGCTTCGTCCCTAGAAGGCTCGTCGACCACTCGGCGTCGGCGCTGCCGTTCAAAAGTTTCTTTTTGTTGAACTGGGTCGTGTTCGCTATCCTGTTGATTTCTTCCTTTAGCTGGTCGATCTCGAGCTGGATGTAGCTCCTGTCCTCCTGCGTGAGAGTATCGTTAGCGGCCTGCACCGCCAGCTCGCGCATCCGCTGAAGGATGTTGTGCGTCTCGTTCAGCGCGCCCTCCGCCGTCTGGATCATCGAGATGCCGTCCTGCGAGTTGCGAACGGCCTGGTCGAGGCCGCGAATCTGCGCGCGCATCTTCTCTGAGATGGCGAGCCCGGCCGCGTCGTCCGCTGCGGAATTGACCCGCAAGCCAGTCGAAAGGCGCTGGATGGATTTTAGCAGCGAGGAGTTCTTTGCGTTGAGCGCGTTGTAGGCGACTAGAGCCGGGACGTTTGTATTTACCCGCATGGCTTTATCTCCGCCGGAGCGCGGTTAAAAACCAAAAAATACCTCTTGCGGGGCGATAAGCGCAATCTCCCAGCATAAAAGCATCCGCCAGCATAACTGTACCATTTTTTCATGGCCATCGCGCCTCCATGCGCTAAAAACTTTGACTTCCTTGTGAAAAAAACTGGAAAACTCTTCTTGCTAATTTGTCATTTAACGTAATTCTAATAGATCCTCGCCCAGACGTCAATGCTTTATCTCATTTTGCTCATTTTGTCCGCGCAGCGGCGGAGCGCGGCTAACCGTTGTCCGTCAGTCTCTTTACTGGTAAAGCCCCTTGCTGAAGTAGCGGTCGCCTCGGTCGGGCAGCAAAACGACTATGTTGCCGGATTCGAGGCGGCCTGCGATGGTTAAGGCGGCGTGCAGCGCCGCGCCTGAGGAAATCCCGGCGAAGATGCCCTCGGCGCTGGCGATCAGCACGGATGTCTGGAAGGCGTCCTTGTCCGTGACCTTTATTACCTCGTCGACGAGGCTCAAGTCCATCGTCGTCGGGATGAAGTCGTTGCCGATACCCTCGATGTCGTAGTCGGCGTGTTCGCCGCCGCCGATCGTCGAGCCCACCGGGTCGGCGAGAACTCCCTTGACACCGGGAATTCGCTCCTTCAGACAGCGCACGACGCCGCTATACGTTCCGCCGCTTCCCGCGCCGGCGACGAAGTAGTCTATCTTGCCGTCGAGGTCGCGGTAAATCTCCGGCCCGGTGCCCTCGTAATGGGCTTTGGGGTTCGCGGGGTTCTCGAACTGTTCGAGAGAGATAGCGCCAGGTATCTCGCGAATCAGCTCTTCGGCTTTTTCCCTCGCGCCCCTCATGCCGCCCTCTCTGGGTGTGCTCACTATCTCCGCGCCGAGGGCGCGCATGAGGCTGAGTTTTTCAACGGAGAACTTCGTCGGCACGGCGAAAATAACCCTGTAGCCTTTGCCGAGCGCGGCTATCGCTATCCCAAGGCCCGTGTTGCCGGCCGTAGCCTCTATGATCGCGCCGCCCCGGCGCAGCTTGCCGCTCTCCTCCGCGTCGCGCAGCATCGACACGCCAATGCGATCCTTCACGCTTCCGCCGGGGTTGCACAGTTCGAGCTTCGCGAACAGGCCAACGCCCGAGGGCACGCCTAAGTTGTTCAGTTTTACGAGCGGCGTGTTGCCTATCAGCGCGCCTACGCCGTCGTAATACCTCACGCCGCGGCCCTCTTGCTCCGCTCCAGCGCCTGCTCCAAGTCGGCCGCGATGTCCCGCTTGTCCTCGATGCCCACGGACAGGCGAAGGAGTTTCTCCGTGATGCCAACCCGCCTCCTGATGTCCTCGGGGATGGAGGCGTGGGTCATGCTGGAAGGCTGGCAGATGAGCGACTCGACGCCGCCAAGGCTTTCGCCGAGCGTTATGAGGGAGAGGCTGTTTACGAACGCCTCGTGCTCGAAGCCTCCGGCGAGCTCGAAGGAGAGCATACCGCCGGCGCCGTCGGCCTGACGGCGCTGTACCTCGTAGCCGGGGTCGTCCGGCAGGCCCGGATAATAGACCCGCGCCACCCCGGCGTTGTTTTGCAGCCAGTCCGCCACGAATAAGGCATTCTCCTGATGGCGGTCGAGGCGAACGCCCAGGGTTTTTATTCCTCTTATGAGCAAAAATGAGTCAAAGGGCTGCAATATACCGCCAGTCGCGTTCTGGATGAAGTACAGCCTCTCGGCCAGGTCGTCGTCCGAGAGGGCAATAAGCCCTGCGACGAGGTCGCTGTGCCCGCTCAGGTATTTCGTAGCGCTGTGGAGCACTATGTCGGCGCCGAGGTCGAGCGGCCTCTGGAGGTATGGGGAGAGAAACGTATTGTCCACGATGGTGATTATCCCGCGGCGCCGGGCCGCCCTCGAGACCTTTTCTATGTCTGTGACCGTCATGAGAGGGTTTGCCGGGCTTTCGACCAACACGGCCTTCACGTCTGGCGTCAGTTTTCCCTCAAAAATTTGTTGGTTTTCGGTCTCGACGATCTCGTAATTTATGCCGAAGTTTGAGAAGATTTTATCCAGAACGCGATACGTGCCGCCGTATACGTTGCTGGATATGAGAATTTTATCGCCGCTTTTAAAAAGCGTCAGAACCGCTGTGATGGCCGCCATCCCAGAGGCGAAAGCCAAACCGTGCCGGCCGTGCTCCAGCTCGGCGATGAGCCTCTCGAGCGCCTCCCGCGTGGGGTTGCCCGTGCGCGAGTACTCGTAGCCCGAGTGCTGCCCGAGCCTTAACTGTTTATAAGTCGATGTCTGGTAGATCGGGACGTTGACCGCCCCGGTGCGGCTGTCTCCGTCGACCCCGCCATGGATAAGCCTGCTGCTGATGTATTGCATTCGTCCAACTGTCATACTCTCCGCCTCCCCGTTATTCGTCAGGACAAACTCTAAATCTTTAACCCTTTAGGCCAGGATGAATCGGCCTTCTGTTTTTTTATCCATGAGAAAACGTCTCCATGCCGCCGCCGTAGAGCTTGCGCGAGAAGTCGCTCACGCCCGGTATGCCGCAGGCGTCCGCCCGGCAGTGCTTGCAGTGATGAAAGACCTCGATGTGCCTCGCGCCAGCGTCTTTGGCCGCGCGCAGCATGTCGCAGTCGGGCGCGTCGGTACCGATAAATTCGCGTTGAGGTATGAGCGGTATGATATTGTAAATATTCGCCCCAGCCGCCGCCGCCGCTCTGGCGATGTCCTCTATGTGATTGTCGTTTACTCCAGGGATGAGCACGGTGTTCACCTTTACCATAGCGCCGAGGGCGCTCATGGCGCGGATACCCTCGAGCTGCCTCTGCGTGAGCACTCTCATGTCAGTGCCCTCCAGCACGCGTCCGCGATAGATGATGTGCGAGACCACCCTGGACAGGATTTCCGGGTCGACGGCGTTCACCGTCACCGTCACGGTGCTGACCCCGGCCTCGACGAGATCCTCGGCCCTGTCGGGCAGCATCAGGCCATTTGTGCTGAGGCACTTTATGAGGTTCGGGTATACGTCGTGGACGGCCCGAAACGCCTCGAGCGCGGAGTCGTTCGCGAGCGTGTCGCCGGGGCCGGCGATGCCGACGACCGTTATCTCCGGGCAGAGGTCGAGAGCGCGCCTCACGGTGTCCACCGCGTCGCCTGGGCTCAATATCCCGGACGACACGCCGGGGCGCTCCTCGTCCAAGTTGGACGAGCGGTTGCAAAACCGGCACTGTATGTTGCAGACCGGTGACACAGGCAGATGAAGCCTGCCGAATTTATTATGGGCCTCAGCCCCAAAGCACGGATGGAGCTGGCTAACTTTTTTACCGGATTCCAAAACCGCCGTAGACATGTTTGACGCCATTCCTCCTCGCCTCCCGCAAAACGCGCATTTAAAAAACCAGCCCTTCGATGACTGGCTGGCTCCTTGAAAAAATTAATTTTACAAAGCAGTCTTTATACAATCATCACAATGCCAAAAGAACTATCGCGTCGCGCGCGGCAACAACAACGAAACCGCCGCGGCGTCCCGCCGCGCGTAAACGTCCCTGCTCCCAAAGCGTTTGGCCTCCGCATAAATGACGCACCCTTTCTCGCTGACGCATAATAACCTATTAATTACATAGGTTAATATATCATATAAATTATATCCACATGCCGTATATTGTCAACCCGATTTTCAAAGAGCCTCGCCTGGTCACGCCGCCGTCGATTGCCATCTGGGCGATATTCTGTCATACTTTCTCGAGTCCGGCTTGGTTCATGAGCGAGGGAGGAGTTTGTCCGTGCGTTTCGACTTTTCGGAGTACAAAATAAACCTCGCGGACGCGGCCGTTTTTTTGGCCCGCCCGCTCTTCACGGTTCTGCTGTGGTACTTGTTTGACCACTTGCTGATAACGTTGCACAACAAAAGCAAGTTCATAGAGCGATTGTTCGCGAACCAGGCGAAAGACGAATCCCGCAGGAGCATGATAAAGCACAGAGTGAAGACGTTTCGCGGGCTTCTGCTTCAGGGCGTCCGCGTCTTGAACGGCTTGTTTTTCATCTACATGCTGCTCGATCACTTTCGCATCGACCCCAAGCCGCTCCTGGCCGGTATCGGAGTTGTCGGTCTCGGCCTGTCCCTCGCTGCCCAGAACATCCTGAGGGACTTCATAAACGGCCTTTTTATAATAATAGAAGACCAGTTCAACATCGGCGACTGGGTCGGCATCGACTCTTTCTCCGGCACTGTCGAGAACTTCACCATGAGGGTGACGCGCCTCCGCGCGACGGACGGACGGCTCATCATCATCCCAAACGGCACGATCTCGCAGGTCGTAAACAGCACGAAGAACTACTCCGTGGCGCTGGTGGAGGTCGGAGTCGCGTATGACACGGACATTTCAAAAGCTCTCGCCGTTCTGGACGACTGCGCGAAAAGCGTCGCGGAGACCTTCCAAAAAGACATCCTCGAAGAGCCGGCAACGCAGGGGATAACGTCGTTCGGCGCGAGCGACCTCCAGCTGCGCGTGATCATTAAAACCCTCCCAGGCGTCCAATGGGCCATAGAGCGCGCCCTCCGCGTCGCCATAAAGGAACGCTTCGAGAGGGAGGGCATAAATATCCCCTTCCCGCAGATGGCCGTACATTTATGATATTCAGGGGCGGCTGGATGAACAAAAAGCTCAAGGAGAAGATACGCGAGGCGCTCTCGTCCGTGATGCCTATCACGCTCATTGTGTTTATACTCAGCGTGTCCATCGTCCCGATGTCCACAGGGGACACTATGATGTTCCTGGGCGGCGCGGCCATGCTCATAGTCGGAATGGGGTTTTTTTCGCTCGGCGCGGACATGGCCATGATGCCGATGGGCGACGCGGTCGGTGGACAGTTCGGGAGGTCGCGCAGCGCCCTATTGCTCGTAGCAGTGATGTTCCTCATAGGTTTTTTCATAACCGTAGCGGAGCCCGACCTTAAGGTGCTCGCCGGGCAGGTTCCGGCCGTCCCGGACATGATTCTCATATGCACAGTCGCCCTCGGGGTCGCCATATTCCTCGTCGTGGCCGCATTCCGCTCGCTCTTGAACATAAGGCTGTCGCACATGTTGATTTTTTTCTACGGCGTGGTTTTTCTCGTCGCGCTCTTCGCCCCCCCGAAATTCACCCCTGTGGCCTTCGACTCCGGCGGCGTCACGACAGGGCCGATAACCGTGCCGTTCATAATGGCCATAGGCATAGGGCTCTCGTCCATGAGGGGCGGCGGCCGCTCGCAGGAGGACAGCTTCGGCCTCGTTGCGCTGTGCAGTATCGGCCCAGTTCTGGCCGTGATGATCCTCGGCATCGGCTACAACCCGACGGACGCCACATATTCGCCGGTCGAGCTCGTGAAGGTCGTCACGATGCAGGACGTAGTGATCCAGTTCGCGCGCTGGCTGCCGCACTTCATCGGCGAGGTGCTGCTCGCCCTGATCCCGATCATCATATTTTTCCTGCTGTTCCAGGCCGTGTCGAAGAAATTCACCTTGCGCCAGCTCAAGAGGATCGGGGTGGGTTACGTCTACACGGTGACTGGGCTCGTGACGTTCCTCACAGGCGTCAACGTCGGGTTTATCCCCGTCGGCCACCTGCTTGGCGCGGAGATAGGCGGCTCGGCGTACAAGTGGGCGCTCATCCCGCTCGGCATGATCATCGGCTATTACATAGTCGTCGCCGAGCCGGCGGTGCACATCCTGAACAAACAGGTCGAGGAGATATCGAACGGCGCGATATCGCAGAAGGCGATGCGCCTCTCGCTCTCCCTCGGCGTGGCGCTGTCGCTCGCGTTCGCTATGCTCAGGGTGCTCACCGGGATGTCGATATTCTGGATATTGATCCCCGGTTACGCGCTTGCCCTCGCTCTCACATTTTTTGTGCCCAAAATTTTCGTCGGCATCGCGTTCGACTCCGGCGGAGTCGCAAGCGGCCCTATGACGTCGACGTTCCTGCTTCCGTTCGCGATGGGCGCCTGCGAGGGCGTCGGCGGCAACGTGCTCACCGACGCGTTTGGAGTCGTCGCGATGGTGGCCATGACGCCGCTCCTGTCCATACAGCTCATGGGTCTCGTCTACGGGCGACAGGAGCGCACGGCCGCCGAGATGGAGATAACGGAAGCGCCGGAAGCGGACGATATTGTCGAATACGTGGAGGAGTCCTCAGATGAATGACCACCTGTACAAACCATGCGGCATAAAGGCGCTCGTCGTTGTAATCGACCGGGCTCAGACTGAGAAAGTCGCGGAGATACTCCGCTCGGAGCGCGTGCGCTTCAACTGCATCGCGCTGGCGGAGGGAACGGCCGGCTCGGAGATAATGGCTCTTCTGGGGCTGGACTCTATAGACAAATCGTTCGTCACGTGCCTGGAGACGGATTACGCCATGCCGGCGCTCCTCGCGGCAGTGTCGTCGAAGCTCAACCTCCGCAAGCCCGGCAAGGGCATAGCCTTCACAATGCGCGTATCGGGCCTCAACAAATCCGTCCTCGACATCCTGGTCAAGGACGCTCCAATAACGCACACAACAGAAGGGGGTGAAGAATTGGAAAACGCCAAAAGCCCGTCAAAATTCGACCTTATCGTCTCGGTCGTCGGCGAGGGGCACGCGGGCGAACTGATGGAGTCCGCGCGAGCGGCCGGCGCCACGGGAGGCACGGTTCTCCACGGAAGGAAGCTCGACACGCGCGACGACGCCAAGTTCCTCGGCATCACGGCGCAGCTCGAAAAGGACATAGTCGCGATCCTCGCGACCCGCGAGCGGAAAAACGACATAATGCGGGCGATTACCAAAAGCAGCGGCCTGAATACAGAAGCGCGGGGGTTCATATTTTCGCTGCCCGTAGACGAAATAGAGGGGATAGGCCCCATGAGCGGCCAACACGCCGAAGGCGCGGAAGCAAAAGGATAAAACCCGTCAGAAACGCCGCGAAAACATACTATAGACGTCTAATTCCAATTTTGAGTCTCAAAGATACTTTATATTTGACTCAAAATTGGAATGTGCGATGCCGTTTTTTACGGCGCTCATTCCATCATATATAGTTTCATAAATTGAGCTGGCGTCATTATCTCCGGCCTTTCCAGCCTATCAGCGGCAATGTCGGAAAAATCCTTGTCCCCTGTAATCAATATATCGGCCCCGCTGAGGATGGCGGAGTATAAAACGCTTGCGTCGTCTCTGTCACGTATTTCAAAATCCAAAGGATCCGGCAATATTGGCGGTGAATAGAAATACTCAAAAGGAATTGACGTAAGAAAAATATCGAGCGCCGCCAGCTTCGCCGAAAATTTTTCCTTAATGACTTCCTTCAATTCGTCCAGCACATAAGAACACATGACTATCTGATGGTTCAGCCCAATGAAATTCAGCATTTGCCCAAGCCGCTTGCTTTGAAACACAAAAACGGAAACGTAGACATTTGTGTCAAGCGCGATCCGCACGTTGTTTAGCCTTCCGGTTTCTTCTGACTTCTTTTACGAGAGACACGACATCCTCCTCATCTTTTAACTCCAGACGTTCAGCTTCCCCGGCAAACGCTTCCTGCACGTCTTTTATCGCTATGGCGATAGGATTGGCAACCACAATCTGGCTGCCCATTTCAATAAACGCGACCTTATCGCCATCTTTCAGGCGCAGCCTTCTGCGAATCTCTATCGGCAGGGTTATCTGCCCCTTTGACGTTATTTTAGCGAGTTCCATGCTCATTCCGGCGCGCCTCCCTGATGTCATTGTATTCCTTACCAACGCCAGTATATCAAAAAACGCCGCGAAAACATACTATAGACGTCTAATTCCAATTTTGAGTCTCAAAGATACTTTATATTTGACTCAAAATTGGAATGTGCATAGGCGCCCTCGTTAATTCCCTCGAATCAGATCCTGCTCGTACTGCATCGCGTAAAGCTGAGTGTAGTAGCCTTTCTTTTTCAGCAGCTCGCGGTGCCCCCCTCGCTCGACGATCTTCCCGTCCCTGACGACCAATATCACGTCGGCCATGGTGATCGTCGACAGCCTGTGGGCTATCAAAAACGACGTCCGGCCTTTCAGCGCCTTCGTTATCGCGTGCTGTATGCGGCGCTCCGTCTCCGTGTCTATGGACGAGGTTGCCTCGTCGAAGACAAATATCGCCGGGTTCGCCAATATCGCCCGCGCGAAGGAAATGAGCTGCTTCTCGCCTGTCGAGAGCCTGTCTCCGCCCTCGCCGACGTCGCTCTCCGCCCCGTCCGGCAGATGCGCAATGACGGAGTCGGCCGAGACGAGGCGCGCGGCCTCCATTATCTCCTCGTCCGACGCGTCGAGCCGCCCATAGCGGATGTTCTCGCGCACGCTGCCCGAGAACAGGTGAGGGCTCTGCAGGACGTAGCCGATGTTCGAGTGCAGCCAGAGCTGCGAGCGCTCCCTGTAGTCCCTCCCGTCGATCAGGACGCGCCCGGACGTCGGCTCGTAGAAGCGGCAGACGAGGTTGACGAGCGTGGACTTGCCGGCCCCAGTCTCGCCGACGATCGCGACGCACGACCCGGCCGGTATGTCGAGGTTGAAGTGCTCCAGCACGAACTCGTCGCCGTCCGGGTAGCGGAATGACACGTCGTCGAAGCGGATATCGCCCTTTATCGGCTCCCAGTTCTCACGCTTCGGGCTGAAGCTGTCGCCGTAGCGCTCCTCCACTTCCGGCTCGTCGACGATCTCCGGCGCCCTGGCGAGCAGGGCCAGCACGCGTTCTATGTTCGCCTGCGTCGCCGTGATCTCGCCGAAAATGAGCGCCATCTGCTGGATGGGCTCGAAAATACTGATCGCGTAGGAGACCATCGCCGACAGTGTCCCGAAGGCCATGAGCCCGCCCATGACGGACGCGCTTCCCCGGACGAGTATTATCGCGACGGCGAGCGCGCCGAACAAAAGCATGACCGGCGTGTAGGCGGCCCCCCAGAACGCCGCCTTGACCGCGCCGCCGTACATCTCGCCCGCGAGCGAGCTGAACTCCTTTATGTTTATGTCCTCTATGACGAGGGTCTTTGACGTGCGCGCCCCAAGTATCCCCTCGTTGAACGCGCCGGTTATGCGCGAGTTCGTCCTGCGCACGAGACGATTGTGGCGGAGTATGCGTTTTTGAAACCACATGGTGACGAGCGCCATCGGCGGGATCATGACGACGAGCCAAAGCCCCAGCCTGAAGTCGAGCGCGAGCATGGAGAAGATCGAGAAAACTATATACGAGGCCCCCCAGAGTATGTCGACGAGGCCCCACGCGAGCATGACGCCTATTCTGTCCGTGTCGGACATGACGCGGGAGATTATGTACCCGACAGGCGTTGTGTTGTAGTACGACAGCGACAGCGTCTGGAGGTGGTCGAAACAAGCCTTTTTCAGATCCCGCGCGAAGCCCATCTCCACCCTTATCGCAAAACGCGTGAAGCAGATCGCCCCGGCCATTCTCGCGCCCATGAGAAGCGCGCCGGCCACAGCCACGGACAAAAGCCCCTCCGTGCGCCCCGGCACGATAAACGAGTCTATCACGTACTTCTGGAAGATCGGTATCAGCGCGTCTACGCCGGAGCACAGGAGCATGAAAGCGCAAATTATCGCCAACTGCCCCCGAAACGGCAGGAAAAATGGCAGCATCCCCGCCCAAACTTTCAAGCCCGGCTGCTTGCCGTAAAACTCCTCATCGTAGGACATCGAAATCCTCCTCATCCGCCACGAGGCCGCGCTGCATGTCGTTTATCCGCCGGTACACTCCCCCTGACGCCAGCAGTTCCGCGGGAGTCCCCATCTCCACGAGGCGTCCGTCGTCCATGACGATTATCCTGTCCGCGCCGGACAGCGACGTTATCCTGTGGGCTATTATGATGGTCGTGACGCCTCGCGCCGTCTCGCGCCGCAGGGCGAGGGCCGCCCTGATCCGCGCGTCCGTCTCCGTGTCTACGGCGGAGAGCGAGTCGTCGAATATCATGATGGGCGGCTCGCGCAAAATGACGCGCGCTATCGCGACGCGCTGTTTTTGCCCGCCGGAGAGCGTGACGCCACGCTCTCCCACTATCGTGTCGTAGCCCTGAGCGAACGCCTCTATAGCCGTGTCGACCTGCGAGATGGACGCGGCCTCCTTTATCCTCGAAAGCGAGTAGCGCGCGGAGAGCGACGCGACGTTTTCGCGGATTGTGCGCGAGTACAAAAACGGCTCCTGAAGCACGATGCCGATGTTCCTCCGCAGACGCTCGCGATTGAAGCGCCTTATGTCGACGCCGCCGATCCGTATCCCGCCCTCGCCGGGCCGGAGCTCATATAACCTGCAAAGCAGGTGAGCTACGGTGGTTTTGCCAGAGCCGGTCGACCCGAGTATCCCGAGCGTCGTCCCCTCCTTCACAGTGAACGAGATGTCGCGCAGCACAGGAGCGCCGCCATAGGAGAACGATACATGGTCAAACTCGATATCCCCGCGCAAAGGAAGCTCGACAGGCTCGGTCGAGTCGGCCGACTCGACCAAAACGTCAAAAATCTCTCCGATTCGGCCGAGCGACACGCTCGCCTTGCTCGCCTCGGACAATACGCGCCCAAGCCCGCGCACAGGCCATATTATCATGGAGTTATACGTGAGAAACACAATGAACTCGCCAACCGTGAGAGACCCCGCTGATGCCTGCAAAACACCGACGAGGCAGAGCGCTATCATCTGGAGCCCTGTGAACATGTCGCCGGCGCCCCAATATGTGCTCAACAGCTCGCCCAGCCTCATCCAGAGGTCGGAGTACAGCCTGTTCTGCCTGTCGAAGCGATCCGCCTCGAAGCGCTCGCGCCCGAACGCTCGCACGACCCTCACGCCTGTGAAGTTCTCCTGCGCGATGGCCAGAAGCTGCCCCTCGGCCTCGTCGGCCGCCAGAAAACGCGCCGCCGCGCTTTTCAAAAATACGAGCGAAAACGAGAGAATCACGGGAAGGAAGAGAAAGGAGGCGAGCGCCATCGTAAAGTTCATGGGGAACAGTATGGAGTACGCGAAGACGACAAGGGCGACGACGCGAACGATCTCCGTCAGCTGCGAGGCCACAAAACCGCGCACGACCTCGACGTCCGACGTGCATCTCTGGACGATGTCGCCTGTCTGCACCCCGACGTGCCACTCGTAGGGAAGGCGTTGGATGTGAGAGTAAAGGCGCTCGCGCAGCCGCCTCGTCACACCCTCCGCGCTTTTTGAGAGGATCCTGTGGTGCGCGAAGCCGCAGACGCCGCCGAGCGCCGCCACAAGCACGACAAGCGCGCCGGCGAGCATGAGGTTCTCTCGCATCCGCGACGGGCCGGACGCCCCGAGGGCCGACACAAGCCATGAGATCACTGGCACGCCCTCGGGCGCCCTCCCGCCGATGACGCTGTCCACGACAAAACGTATCGTCTGAGGCAGCAGGAACCCGCAAAACAGTGAGAGCAGCATAAACAAAAACGCGGCGAGGTAAAGCGCCCTCCAGCCCCTGGACATAGCCCACAGGAGGGCAAATGGATTTTTAGGGCGTAGCGCGTCAGTACTTGACGTATACAGGCCTCCTCGCGTTTTTTTCGGCCTTCCGCTCGCGCCGCAAAGCCCATATATCGCCGTTGAAGGCCTTCGACAAAACGTCCCACGCCGCTTCGAGGTCGTCCCACGTCAGGCCGTCGAACGCGACGAGTTTGAGCTTGCCCTTGTCCTCGAGGAGACAGTGCGTCAGGCCGCCGACGTCGAAGACGGATATCACGGCCGCGCCGTTCAGCCCTTCGTTTTCGATCACGCCGAGACGCTCGCCGTTCGCGTATATCTCGAGGCGCAGGAACTCGATAAAATCGGGCGTCGACTCGTCCGCCAGCTCCCTGTGGGAGTCGAATATCGCTTCGTAGTACAGCTCCCCCCACATATTTGTCCCGCCGGGCGTTCTCCACTCTAGTATTTTTTTAAGAGCCATCATGCGGCATTCCTCCTCTCGTATACGCGAGCTATTTTAACGCATTGGCGGGCGTTTTAAAACGCCCGCCAATGCCGCCCCCGAGGCCTTTGACTTCACACTGGGACTCTCAGCGCGGCGCCCTGCCTTCAAATTTTTCCGCCCGCGCGCGAAGGCCTTCATTTTTCCATTTAAATGACGCGCTTAGAGCGTTTTTTGTCGCGGCTTTCGTGAGCGTTTTTAAAATAACTTCCCGCGAAGCCCAAAAATATCGGTATTTTTTTGGGTCCGGTTGTATTTTGGCCTTTTTCGGCGCCCTTTATATATAGAGGGCGAGGCCTCGCGCTCGAAGCGACACAGGGGAGGCTGGCGAACATAAACCAGCCGTTTCAAAAAATCCAACACTAATAGGAGGAATTGCGATGGCGAATTTTTCGGAGATATCGGCGAGGGTGGCGTTCAAGGTGGACACTGGCGAGATTAAAAACGACAAACCGGTGTATCGCAGCATCTCTATCGGGAACATAAAAGGGAGCGTCTCCGCTGACGACCTCGGTGACGTCGCGGGGCGTCTGGAGAACCTTCTGGAGTTCCAGACCGAGACCATCACTCTGACCCGCAAAGACCAGCTCGAGCTGTAGCGAACGAGTGGCGCCGGTTCGAGGGCGCTGTAAAGACGAAATAAAGACGAAATAAAAACGCAATAAAAACAGATAGGAGGAGTGAAATATGAGTACGACCACAAGAAAGCTCAGCATGACGTTCGAGACCGACGAGGGCAAGGCGAAGCTCATATCCCTGCCCGGCTGCAGGGAGGACGTGACCGCTCAGGAGGTGGGGGAGACGATGGACGCCATGATCGCGAGGCCGGTGTTCAGCATATCTCTCGCCGCAAAAGACGGCGCAAAGATCGTGGAGCAGAAGACGACCGTGCTCTTTTAGAGCCGGAGGGACGGCGGGGCGGCTGCGATGCCGCCCCGCTCCGCGAATCGGCTTGATAATCGCGGCATAAAATTGATGAAATCAGGAGGGGATTTTCATGGAGCATTTTTCCTCGGACGCTGTCCAGGGGGCATTTTCCGTAGCTGTGGCCGCTTATCTGCTTGTCAGGATGGAGTCGCGGCTTGACGGGCTTACGAACGCCATAGTTCGCCTAAACGCGGCGATCGAGCTTTTGACGCGAAACGCCGGCGGGGCGGACGGAGCGAGGCGCGGCAATGAGACCGTTTAACGACTTCGCCCTGACGCCGCACTTCCGCCTCCGCGAGTTCGAGTGCCGCTGCTGCCGTCTCGCCCTGGTCGCGAGCGAGCTGCCGCACATGCTGGAGGAGCTTCGCGCTCTCTGGGGCAGGCCGATCACGATAAACAGCGGGTACAGGTGCGAGCGCCGCAACATAGCCGTCGGCGGCGCCATGCGCAGCCTCCACCGCCTCGGCCGCGCCGTCGACGTACACGCGACCCCGGCCGAGCAGGCGGAGATAAGGGAGCTGGCTCTCGGTATCGGTTTTTACGGAATATTGCTGGGAAATGTCAAAAATTACATACATTTGGCTTGTAAATGAGGGAAAAAGAATAATAATTATGCATTATTGGAGGGGCATTTGAAGATAATGGATTTTTCTTTAAACTACAAGCAGAAAGGGGAGCAAGCAATGGAAAAGTTTAACGATACACAGAGGGCATCGGAGGCGCAAAACGAGCCGGGGCAGCTGCGAAACGTCCGGGGCAATAACAGTCTGCGCGCGCTGTTGAGGGAGTTTGCCCCTCTCGTGCACAGGGTGGCGAGGAAGTACGAGGGTCGCGGAGCGGAGCGCGAGGACCTGGTGCAGGAAGGCAGTCTGGAGCTGATTGCCATAGCGAGAAGGTGCACGCGAAAACAGATGGCGAGCGTGTTATCCCGCCGCTTGCCCGGCGTTGTGCGGGCCGCGGCCAACAGGATGAGACGTCCGAAGGGCTCGAGGTCCATCGACGCGAAAGACGAGTCCGCGCCAGGCGGCATTCCCATCCCGGACAGACGGGCCGCGCGCGACTTCGAGGAGATCGAGATAGCCGACCTGCTCGAACGCCTGCTTGACGAGGCGGATCGCGCCGTGGCAAAAGCCGCCATGGACGGCATGACGCAGATGGAGATAGCGGCGGCATTGGGGCTGACCCAACAGGCGGTGTCGAAAAAACTGAAGAAGATAAGGGAGACGTTGATGAAAGGCGCGTAGACGTATGAACAGGGGGGGGGCTGAAAAGCCCCCTCTAATTTTATGCGTTGGCCACCGGTCAGTATGGGAATGGTTTTGACTCGCTCCCGCAGCTATGCGCCTGTGGGGTATAATGTGTAGGATGAATGTGAAGCCGGTTGCAATTATCATGGGACACAGGGGCCATGCTGCGGGAACTTTTTAAAGCGCCAGGAATCTAAATTCAACATGTTGGAAGGAGGCGACCGGTATGCTCTACAGACAGATCATCAACGCGGACGCTTTGGAAAGCGTCATTTCTGTGCCGCCCAATTTTAAAAGTAAAAAAGTCGAAGTCGTAATTCGTATAATCGAAGAAAAAGAACCGTTGCCCAAAATCAATTTGCGAGAACTCGACACGATGATGGAAGGTTCCGCCGCGCAAGCTTTGTGTGGGATACTGGAAAACACTGATAAAGATATCACTCTTGACGAAATTCGTACGGAGAGGCTTTCGAAATATGAACGTGCTGATTGACACAAACGTGATTCTCGATTATCTATTGAAGCGCTGGCCACATGAAAAGGAAGCGTCACGAATTCTCCTCATGTCGGAAAAA
>JAITOY010000003.1 GCA_031289775.1 Synergistaceae bacterium | reverse complement strand
CGTCTTCGTTATCGCTGCGGTAAGAGTCGTCTTGCCATGGTCGATATGGCCGATCGTGCCTATGTTTAAATGCGGCTTGGTTCTCGCGAATTTCTCCTTTGCCATCTCTGCTTGCCTCCTGAATATTTATAATTAGTGCTTTTTATACTTTAATCGCCTATCGCTTTAGCAGCTTGTCGGCAATGTCGTGCGAGACTTCCTCGTAATGGTCGAAGCTCATTGTGTAGGACGCGCGTCCCGATGATTTGCTGCGGAGGTCGGTCGCGTATCCGAACATCTCAGAGAGCGGCGCAAAAGCCTTCACGACCCTCGCGTTCGCCCGGACGCCCATTCCCTCGACCTTGCCGCGCCGCGCCGACAAGTCGCCGATAACGTCGCCCATGTACTCCTCCGGGACAACTACTTCAACGCTCATAAACGGCTCCATCAGAACCGGCTTCGCAAGGCGCATGACCTCCTTGAAGGCCATCGAACCAGCGATGCGGAAGGCCATCTCGGAGCTGTCTACGTCGTGATAGCTGCCGTCGACTATGGAGACCCTGACGCCTATGACCGGGTAACCGCCGAGGATACCGTTGTTCATGGCCTCCTCGACCCCCTTCTGGGCCGCTGGGATGAAATGCTTCGGTATTACGCCACCGACAGTTTTGTCCACCCACTCGTAGCCGATGTGCCCTTCGAGAGGTTCGACCTCGAGCACGACATCGCCGTACTGACCGTGACCGCCCGACTGACGTACAAACTTGCCCTGCGCCCTGGCGGAGGAATTTATAGCCTCGCGGTAGGCGACCTGCGGCCGGCCCACCTTGACCTCGACGTTGAACTCTCGTCTCAGGCGATCCACAATTATCTCGAGGTGAAGTTCGCCCATCCCGGCTATTATGGTCTGCCCCGACTCCTCGTTCACGGAGACCCGGAACGTCGGATCCTCTTCCGAGAGCGCTTCGAGGCCCTTCGCCAACTTGATCTGGTCGGCTTTGCTCATCGGCTCGACTGAGAGATCGATAACCGGTTCCGGAAAGACGAGGTTCTCGAGGACGAGGGGAGTGCTCTCCGAGCAGAGTGTATCGCCTGTCCTGACCTGTTTGAGGCCAGGGATAGCCACTATCATGCCGGCGGACGCGGACTCCATCTCCTCCCGCTTATTCGCGTGCATGCGAAGAATACGTCCGACGCGCTCGCGCTTGCGAGTCGTAGAGTTGTAAACCGCGGTGCCGTTCGAGATAGAGCCGGAATAAATCCTGCAAAAAGCGAGCCGCCCTACGAACGGATCCACCATGATCTTGAAGGCAAGAGCCGAAAAAGGAGCGTCCTCGTCCGGCGTGACATAAACCTCCTTCTCGGGGTCGTCCGGATCCTCGCCGCGCACGGGAGGCAGATCCAGCGGACTCGGCAGGTAGTCGACAACCGAGTCTAAAAGCGGTTGGACTCCCTTATTCTTGAACGCGCTCCCGCAGAGAACCGGAACTATGTCCATGGAAATCGTGCTTCTGCGGATCGCCTTTTTGATAAGCGGTATCGGGACGTCCACGCCGTCGAGAAAAAGAGTCATTATGTCGTCGTCGAAATCGGAGAGTTCCTCAATTATGGAGTCCCTCGCGATTTTCGCCTCCTCGACAAGCTGCGGCGGAACGTCGGCCTTTGTGAACTCCTGCCCGAGGTCGTCAACATAGACGATCGCCTTGAAATTCACAAGATCCACGACACCGACGAAACCGTCTTCGACGCCGATCGGTATCTGAATCGGCACCGCCCTGGCCCCAAGGCGCTCCTTCATCTGGGCCACAACTGAAAAGAAGTCGGCCCCAACCCTGTCCATCTTGTTTATAAACGCTACCCTCGGGACACGATACTTGTCGGCCTGACGCCACACGGTCTCCGACTGAGGCTCGACCCCGCCTACCGCGCAGAAAACCGACACAGCGCCGTCAAGCACCCTCATGGAACGCTCGACCTCCACGGTGAAGTCCACGTGCCCGGGCGTATCAATAATGTTGATAAAAGCATTTCCCCACTGACATGTAGTGGCGGCGGACGTTATCGTTATGCCGCGCTCGCGCTCCTGCTCCATCCAGTCCATAGTGGCGGCGCCTTCGTGAACTTCGCCCAACCTGTGTTTGCGGCCTGTGTAAAAGAGTATGCGCTCCGTGGTCGTGGTCTTGCCAGCGTCGATATGCGCGGCTATTCCAATATTTCTTATAGTTGTAAGGTCAATTTTTTGCATTTTAATTTCCGCAGGATTCGGCGCGCTTCTGAAAAAAACCCGCCTCTCGACGCAGTTCCTCTACCATCTATAATGCGCGAAAGCCTTGTTTGCCTCGGCCATACGGTGAGTGTCCTCACGCTTTTTGACCGAACCGCCTTCGCCCTTGCAGGCGTCGGCCATCTCGCGGGCCAAACGCTCAACCATGGGAATGCCTTTGCGGGAACGCGAATACTGTATTATCCACCTTATAGCCAGAGCCTGGGCCCTGTCTGGGCGAACTTCGACCGGCACCTGATATGTCGCCCCGCCAACGCGCCTGGGGCGCACCTCTATCTGGGGCCTCACGTTATTCATAGCCTTTTCGTACACTTCCACAGGCTCAATGCCAAGACGCTGTGACGCTATATCGAGCGCGCCATACATTATGCGCTCGGCTACGCTTTTTTTGCCGTCAAGCATGAGACAGTTGACGAACTTCGCAAGTGAAGCGTTCGAGTACACTGAGTCGGGCGGGGTTATCCTTGGCCTGACGTGACCTTTACGCGGCATAGATCATACTCCTCTCCTCAAAATGATACATTTTTCGCCAAAAACGCAAAAAATAAAACCCCTAGGCTATTTCTTGGGGGCTCTTGCGCCGTACTTCGAACGGCTTTGTTTGCGATTTTCGACTCCGCCGCAGTCGAGCGTACCACGAACTATATGGTAACGGACGCCGGGAAGATCTTTGACTCGACCTCCGCGCACGAGAACGACAGAATGCTCCTGCAAATTGTGCCCGATGCCCGGGATGTACGCCGTGATCTCTATACCGTTTGTAAGGCGCACACGAGCCACCTTGCGAAGGGCCGAATTAGGCTTTTTGGGCGTGACCGTGTAAACGCGAGTACAGACGCCGCGGCGCTGAGGGTTCTCCTGAAGAGCCGGCGCCGTCGAGCGGGCCCTCTTACTCTTGCGGCCGTGCCTGATAAGCTGTTGTATGCTTGGCAAGTTATTACCTCCTTCCCTCTATAACTGTTATAAATTCTATCTATCAACTCAGCCTCCGGCTGTCAAAAGGACATGATACCCGCCTGAGCGCAGAAGCACCGAGCAATATTATCAGCGCCAGAGCCCCGTGTCAAGACAAATCGACGCAAATTCAGGAGAATTGTTGGCGAATTATTGGCGGCGTCTTTATTTTTTTATCTCGATCCACGCGCCATAAACGTACCGTAAGTCACAGAACCGCCCGCTGCCGCGTAGTTGGTCGTCTCCATCGCAAAGCCTTTCAGGGACGCTATGGCCGGGATGCCGTAGTATGGCAGCTTTACCGTTCTCACCGGGACGTCGTCGATTAAGGCCGTCAACTCCCCTGTGATCACATCGTAATCGAGGCCGAGGTTGAGAGGCGTTCCTGTCGCCCAATGACTTTGAGGGTTTATAAAGAACTCGTCGACAACATGAGCGCTCTTGTTTACGAGGATCACCTTGAGCGCCCCCCTGCCGAAGCTGTTCACGCTGAACGAGAGACCTACGGCGTTGTTCTGCATAGCGAGGCCGGCCCATGCCTCTCCCTCGATCGACATGACCTCCAGACGGGAACTCCAATTGGCGTAGTTGTTCTCCCCTTCTGGGATAGGAAAAAAATACGCCCACGAGTGGTTTTTCTTCCCATTGGCGACAACTACCCCATGCTCCGAGTGCGTTATAACGCCTTCTTTTTCATTTACGTCCGCATAGCGATCCTCTCCGCTCGCGTAAAAATAAAAATCCCCGCCAGATTCAAGCCTCGCTAACTCTTCGTCGAGGCGTTCCAAAAAATACTCCATATTTTCGCTTGCGGCGGCCGAGCCGGCAAGGACGAGCGAGAGACAGAGGATAGAGATGACATGAGACGCGCGTTTCTGGACAATTTTCATCTTCATTTCTCCTTAAACAGGGTTTTGGGCCCCGTCATTCACAGTTGAGGACGAGGTTTCCATACTCGGCGGCGCCGCCGGCGTCCGGCGACGTGATTGTGACAATCTCTATCGAAGAGACGGCGGGCAGAACCGGTATGGACTTGTAGGGCAATGTGCGGTTAAATATCCCCTCGTCGCCCACAGCGCCGGAACACTCGCCAGTCAGCGCGTTGTATTCGAGACTGATTACGAATGGGAACCCAAAACGCGCGACGTTGAAAACTTCGACGCGCACAGCCACGCTGTTCACTTTGAGGTATTGCAGTTCCGCAAGGCCGAGGGCGGCGTTCACGTTAAAGAGCAGCCCCTCCTCTGTATTGTGGAACGCAAGGCCGGGCGACACGCCGCTGGCCGCCAGGACATCGAGCCTCGAATGCCACATCAAGTTAGCGCGCGCATCCTCCGGGAGATAGAAGCAGTAACCCCACGCCAGGTCAAGCTCGTCCATGACCACGCTCCAGGAAGCGCCAGCGGACGACGCCTTTACGCCGGGGCGATTCACATTCTCAAATAATCTCGCGCTCCAAACCCAATTATGCTCAGCCATCTCATATACCCATGAGGCTCTCGCCTGGGCCGTCATCGCCGAGCGCTGGCGTTTCCGGTTCGCCGGACGGCGAGGGCGGCGGCAAAGGCTGCGCGGCGGCAGGCCTCGGTATGTAGATGTCACGAGCGCCCCCAGCAAGCGCTGGAAGCGAAATCATCCACGACTTCATGTTCATGGTGAGCCTGACCGTCCTTTCGATCGATTTGCCGCCTTCGGAAATTTCAAGCCTGATCGTGTGGGTTCTCCCAACCATCTTATGGGCAATTCGCGCATCCGGCCTCACTCCGGTCTTTTTGCCACCGTCCACTATGATGGAGACGCCGACGAGCGCCTCGTACTCCACGCCGTCAATGGACGCCGATTTATTGTCGAGGAGGACGTTGCGCTCCTTCCCAATGTCGTACATCACAAAAGAGATAGCCACAAGCGCCGCTACGAGCGCAACTCTGATCAGAAGACGACGCATTCCGAGATTTGGAGCAGCGGACATGACAATTACTCCCCTCTGAGACCCCGTCTCGCGCGTTCGCGCTCCTGAAGGCGCTTCCAAGCGTGCAGGACAAGCGCCACCGCTATTATACCGTAAGAAACAAATACCCTGAAATATTCGCCCAGCTGTGCCTGTCCGATCAACTCCTTGCCCGCCGTCGGCGAGACCACAAACATCATGTGAAAGAGAGTCACTCCGACAAAGACATTTGTGATCGAAGCCCGCGAAACTGTAGCCCCACCTATGAGGAGCGCGGCGATGGAGAACATGCCGGTCTGTTCGTGGCTGTTGTATGTGTTCATCGTTCCTATGTTCTGCAAAAAAATTATCTGTCCGAACGCCGCGAGGACTGTCGATATGACTATGGCGATCACCCTCGTTCGCTCGACCGCTATGCCGGCCGAGCCCGCGACGGCCATGTCCTGTCCTATTGCCCGCATGTCCTGACCAAGTTTCGTGCGGCGGAACCAGACTATGAAAAAACAGAAGGCCGCGATCGTCACGTACGTCCCGAGCGGGATGCTGATCGTGAAATGGCCGAAGTTGTGGGTGAGCGGCAGGGCGTTGTCGAGAGCCCTTCTTATCCCGGTGAGGTTTATGGCGTTGCGGATTCCAAACCCTCGGGAGAGGACGAGTTGAGGGTTCGTTATCGGGATGTGGAGCCCTCTGATTCCCATAGTGTAAAGCACGACGAACTGGTATATTCCGTTTATGAAGAACCCCAAAATATACGACGTCACCATCTCCCGCCCTTTTGCTTTGTTCAGGACGCTGCCGCATATAAAACCCAGAAAGGCTGCTATCGGCATACTTATTAGCGCCGCGAGCACCATGCCGGGGATGCCCACGACAGCCCAGTCTGTGACAAATATCAACCCTATCTGGCCAGCCATCGCGCCTAAGACCATGCCAAAGTTGAGGCCCATCCCGGCCATGATGGGAATAAGCAGGGAGAGTACCAAAAATGAGTTCCTCGCTAGCCTCGTCAGCATCTCCTGGATGAGATAACCGGCCGAGAATCCGGAGATCGGTATGGCGATAGCGGAGAGCGCGATGAATATGATAGGGACGGAGTTCGATATCAGAAAGTGTTTGACGTTCTCCGTTCCTGTGAACTTGTGGACGGCCGAGTCGTTTTTCACCGGGGGCGTCATCTCTTCACCCTTGTCTTTCTGGTGAGCGCGTAAAGGATCATCCCGTTGCTGACGATTATCCTTATCACCTCGGACATGTCGCTCTTCAAGATACTGTTTATGACTGACGGCGTCATGGTCAATATCCCCTGGAATAGAAACGTCCCGACGATGACGTTCGCCATCGTGGCCTTGTTCACAGAAGCGCCTCCGAGCAAAATCGCGGCCACTGCCGGGAAGGCCATATAAAGAGGCCCCATGTAGAGCTGGATGAAGCCAAAACTCTGCTCGTACACGAGTATACCGACGGCCCCAAGTACCGTGGAGAGCATTACGGATATCGTGCGCATTTTGTTCACGTCTATGCCGGAGGCCCTCGCGAACTCGGGGTTCGAGCCCGCGGCGGTCATGGCCGTGCCTGTTTTTGTCCTGAAAAACGCCCAGACGATACAGACCATGATGGCGAAAAATATGAACATGCCGGTCGGGAAATAGAAGTTGCCGAAATCAATACTTCCGAAGTCGCTCAGTATGTGACGCCAAAAACCCTCCGTGCTTATGGTTGTTCTGAGCCCGGAACCGCCGTAGCCCCAGACCATGACGGGGCTGTTGAAGGGCAGCAGCAGCCACGCCATGCACATGACGGCGACTGATGAAAAACCGACGTAAGTCGCTATCATCATCTCCTCGCCCTTGACGCGATTCAGGATCTGGGCGTACAGAAAACCGAGGATCGCGGCGCACGGCAAAGCTATGGCAAGGGCAATCCCGAAGAGCGCCAGACCTCTGGCGCCCGACTGCAAAACGGACGAGAGGGCGGACGCAAAAACACCGACGGATCCGCCGGAGGATATAACCTGGTACAAGGCGTCGAAGGACGTCGCGACCTGTATTGACGTCACAGCCCCGAGAAGTCCAGCTATGATGCCGAGCGGAAGACCGAAGTTGAGCCCGCAGCCGGACTGTACCATCGGCACCATCGCGAGCACGAGTACGCCGTTCATGCCAACGCGAACCAGAGTGTCCGATATGGACGTATCGAGCTTCACCCCGACAAAAGGCGTCGAGGCAAATAGAAGCAGGAGGAAGAGGGCGATTATGATCCTGGGCCATCCAAAGTCCGAGATGAATTTTTCAAATTTTCCGCTCAAAAGGTCTCGCCTCCTATCGTTGCAGCGGCGGGAACGAGAGAGGGACTCTCGCCGAGCATGAGAACGCCAAATTCCTCCGCCGGGCGGCTCGCGTCGCGAACGCCGCTGATCCTGCCGCTGTCGACTATCGCGATCCGGTCGCATACAGAGCGAAGTTCCTCTAGCTCCGACGATGTCACTATGACCGTAGCGCCCGTATCCTCGTTCACCTGCCTGATAGTGTCGAGTACGAGGCGCTTCGCGCCTATGTCTATCCCTCGCGTCGGCTCCGACACGAACAATATCTCAGGGCCCACGACAAAGGCCTTCGCGAGACAGACCTTTTGCTGGTTGCCGCCGGAGAGCTCCACCGCGCGCTGCCTGTGTCCCGTGCAGCGAATCTCCAGCCTGTTTATGTAATCGAGCGCGACCTCGCGCATGGCGGCGTCGTCGCGCCATTTTATGAGGCCGCCCAGTATTTTCCTGACGAACTTGTCCTGAACCTGCATGGCAGTGAAGGCTATGTTCCAGTCGATCGGCTCGTCGAGCAAAAGCCCCACCCCCCTCCTGTCCTCCGCGACAAAAGCCATGTCACGCGAGAGCGACAGAGCCGGGTCGTTCAGGCGAAGGGGTTCGCCCTTTACCGTCACATTACCGCCGGCTGGGAACAGACCCATAATGCCGTTGGCGATCCCGAGCTTTCCCTGCCCGGCGAGGCCGCCGACGCCAAAAATCTCGCCCTTGCGGACGGAGAACGTGACGTCCCGAACCGTCTCCCCCGGCATGTCGACCCAGAGATTTTGGACGTCCAGTATCGTCTCCGTCTCCTCCATAAGCCGGCGCTCAGTGCTCACGGCTTCGACGTTTCTGCCGACCATGAGGCTCGCCACCTGAAAGATGGACGTCTCGGCCGGTTTTGTCTCCTTTACGACGCGCCCGTCACGAAGGATTATTATCTCATCGCAGAGGTCAATGACCTCCTGAAGCCTGTGAGAGATAAATATCATGGAAATGCCGCGCTCGGCCAGGCCGCGCAGCGATTTTATCAGTATCTCGGCCTCGGACTCCGCCAACACGGCGGTCGGCTCGTCGAGAACGAGGAGTTTCGTGCTCTTGCGGTCAATCTCACGGGCTATCTCAGTGAACTGCTTGTGTCCCACCGGCATTTCGGCCCCAAGCGCCTCGGGGTCGATGGAGAAACCCAGAATGGATATCGCCTCATCGGCCCGACGCCTCATATCGCGCCTGTCGAGCGTTTTGATCCTGTCGCCGAAAACCTCCACGAGCGGGTTGTATTTCGTCGATTCGCGATTGAGCAATATATTCTCAGTCGCCGTGAAACCGGGAAGAAGCGAAAATTCCTGATGAACCATTCCTATCCCTGCGTCTATGGCGTCAAAGGGCGATGAAAAGCGAACCTCCTCGCCTTCGATCAGGATCCTGCCGTCATATCCTCCGGTCTGGGAGATCACAGGCATTCCGAAGAGTATATTCATGAGCGTGGATTTTCCCGCTCCGTTTTCACCGACGAGCCCAAGTATCTCGCCCGCGTAGAGCGAAAAATTAACCTCCTCAAGCACCCTGTTGCCAAAAAACTCCTTTCCCACGGCATCGACCGTGAGAAGCGGCGTTGCGGCGCTGTCGAGTCTGTTGGACATAGGTCTCACTTCCTTCCGCTAAAAGACCGGCCCGAAAGGTTAATGGGCCGGCCTTTTCTGTATACGCTTTTGCGACGCCTAGTCAGTTATGTCCGTCATCTGGATCGAAAGGAACTGCTCGGGAACCTCCACGTCAGCGACGCCTAGGTAACCCTTGCCCAGTATGTACGTGTCCTGATAGACAAGGAAATAAGAGTCCAACTCAGTGCCCGTGGCCGCGTCAACGTAGTAGTTGCCATTCCAATTCGCGCCCGGCGAAAATTTGCCGTAGCTCGCGAGGAGCTTGTCCGTGTCATCGATCGTGGCGCTGCCCTCGGCGATCAACCTTCCGAACTCAGCGAGACCAGCGGTGTGGCAAAAACCGAGCGAGTACGCCCACGTGCCCATACGGCCGCCAGCGCCCGCCTCCACGACTGCGTCCTCGACCTTCTTGAGGATCGCCGGCCAGTCGCCGGACTCGTTCTGGAGGTCTATGCCAAACGCGCCGGGATAACCCATAAGGGGAGAGGGAATGTCAGCCTCGACAAAAAATCCTCCATTGGCGGCGAGCTGCCGAAGGAGCGGCTCCGTGTGGGCGTCGTTCGTACAGAAAAACGCGGTGTCTTTGCCGTATTGCTCCACCCAGGCAGGGACTTTCTCGAGGATAAACTGCTGCGCGCCAGCGACGCCGACGTCGCTCGTCGGATCCGGGGCGGTCTCGAACACGAACTTGATGCCAAGCTCCTCGCACGCCTTCTCCATTATAGCCCTCCTGCGTCCGAGGGACTCGTAGCTCATGTGGCGCGGGAAGGAGATGTGTACAAACGTCTTGGCCCCAAGTTCTCTCGCCGAGTGCGGGATGAGGTATCCGCGCGAGACGAAGTCCGCGTTGACAGTGAGATCCGCGACTGAGCCAATGACGTTAGGATCCTCGTGGGCTTCGCCAGCGAGACAGATAATGTCGGAGCGTATCTCCTTGACCCTGCGGAAGCCCTCTGCCGTGCCAGGAATGGCCTGGTTGACGACAATTACCTTCATGAGCGGGTCGTCCGCCATGCCGGCTATCTGAGCTATGGTGGTCTCCATCTCCGTCATGAAGTTGTCGGGATAGGTGAGATGCCTTATCATCCCGCCAGTCGTGGCGTCGCCGTACAGGCGGATCATCTCCTCCGCGCCGCGCAGGTCGTCCTCGGACTGCGAGACCGTGCCGGTCACTATCCCAATGTGAAACTGCGCGGCCTCGTCAGCACCCGCAACGGAATCGTCCGCCTCAGGCGCTGCCGCCTCGACAGCCTCCGGCTCGGGAACCTCGGCCACAGTCGGCTGCCCAGCGCGGCGCGTCAGCACCCAGCCGAGTAAAACCACCGCCACCACTATTCCAATCCAAATCGCGCTTTTCTTGTTCATAGTATCAATCCTCCTAAACTATTCATAATATTACCTGTGACGCGGAACTGGTCAAGATTACACTTTAACCCGTTCCGCGTCCAATGTAAAATGCCTATGTTTTTGAAAAAACGCGCTTGCTTATTTTATGGTCAGGTACTTATCCGGTATTTCGACTGACGTCGCGTTCATATAACCTTTCCCGAAGACGTATGTGTCCTGGTATACGAGAAGGAGGTTGTCTATGGTCGCGGATGTGTTCGGATCCGTGTATATGGAGCCGTTCCAGTTCGCTCCAGGGGTGAACTTCGCGTAGGCAGCCCAGAGGTCGTCTACGTTTCCAAGCGTCGCTGAACCTTCTATTATGTTCTTGCCGAACTCGGCAAGGGCGCAGGTCGTGCTCCAGCCATACGAGAACGCCCATGTGCCCATGCGGCCGCTGCCTCCGGCATCGGCGACAGAGGACTCGACCTTCTTCAGGATAGCGGGCCAGTCGCCGGCTTCATTCTGGAGGTCGATCCCAAATGCCCCTGGATAGCCCATGAGCGGCGACGGGAGGTCTGGCTCGACAAAAATTGCGCCATGTTTCGCAACCTGCACGAGAAGCGGTTCCGTCTGCGCGTCGTTTGTCGCGAAAAACGCGGTGTTTTTCCCATAGTTCTCGACCCAGGCAGGCACCTTTTCGAGTATGAACTGCTGCGCGCCCGGTATGCCTACGTCGCTCGTCGGATCTGGCGCCGTCTCGAATATGAACTCCATGCCGAGATCCTTGCAGGCCTCCTCCATTATCGCTCGACGGCGCGCCAGTAGCTCGTAACCCATGTGGCGGGGGAAGGAGATGTGCACGAACTTCTCCGCGCCAAGCTCCTTCGCCGTGTGGATGACCAGGTATCCCCTCGCAATGTTGTCCGCGTATATAGCGAGATCCGCGACCTCGCTGATGACACCGGGATCCTCCTGCGGCTCACCCGCGAAGCAGATGACGTCAGAGCGGGTCTCTTTTATGCGCCTGAATGCCTCGGTTGTCCCCGGAATCGCGTCGTCCACAACGATCACCTTGACGAGAGGGTCGTCCGCGAGCCCGACAATCTGCGTGATAGTCGTCTCCATCTCCGACATAAAGCTGTCGGGCATGGTGACGTGGCGGATCATCCCTCCGTCGGCCACGCTGCCGTAAATGGCGATCAGGTGCTCCGCGCCCCTGTACGTGTCCTCCGCCTGCGAAACCGTCAGCGTCGCGACTCCGATATGAAAAGGCGCCACAGCGCCATCCCCGGTGTCCACCGGCGAAGGCTCGTCAGTCGCGCCGGCTGAATCCGTCTCCGACGTCGCCTCGGTCGCGGTTTCTCCCGTTTCCGTCGCGTCCTGCGTGGCATTGACCGTAGTCTCCTCCTGAGGCGTCAGCGCGGGCCGAGTGGCGACCCATCCTATTATAATCACCAATAGTATAAGACAAACTCCGATAACGCTTTTCTTGTTCATCTAACTGCTCCTCCCAAAATATATCCGAATGAAAAAGCATAAACTAAAATTACTCTCCAAAACCCATACACCACCTGAGCGCACGCATTTCGTCAGTCATTAATCCCTCCATATTTTTTACAAAACTTCCCCTCAAACAATGTTATCACAAAAAAAGAATTAAGGAAACCTGTTTGGGAATATCCCAAACGCTTCTACGCCTTCCCGAGAATACAGAGACAGCCCGGTTTTAATCTTTACGTCGCTAAAACGATTGCAAACTTTCCCTTCCCCGCTATCATAATGGGAGGCTTTTAAAAAACAGGAGGTTCTCTGAATGGGTAACCCGACGCTAGAGATAAACGTATCGCTGATCCGCAAAAGTGCGTCAGCGGTAAGGAACCTCTGCCTGAGCGCAGGCATAAACCCGACGGCCGTCACAAAGGGGTACAACGCACTCGAGGCCGTGACGGAAGCGCTGTACGACGCCGGCTACAGGTCGTTCGCAAGCTCGCGCTTGCCTCACCTGAAGCGCGTAAAGGATCGTCTCTCCGCGGAGACGATGGCGCTTCGCATACCTATGCCCTCCGAGGTCGGGGAGGTCGTCGAGTACGCCGACGTCAGCCTCAACTCCGAGCTCTCGACAATCCGGCTTCTCGATCGAGAAGCGATGCGGCGCGGGAAACATCACAAAGTCATACTGATGCGCGACCTCGGCGACCTTAGGGAGGGACTTTTCGACGAGGAACGATTCGTTGAAACTGCCTGCGCCGTCGAGAGGGAATGCGGGAACGTCGTTTTACGAGGCGTCGGGACAAATCTCTCATGTTATGGCTCCGTCGTGCCTACTGCCGAAAACCTTTCGACGTTAGTCAGGGACGCCAGGGAGATAGAGAGGCAAATCGGCCGGCCTCTCGATGTAGTCTCCGGAGGCGCGAGCACTTCGCTCTACCTCGTCGTAAATGGAGAGATGCCGGAGGGCATAAACAACCTACGGATCGGAGGCGCGAATATACTGCGCTCCGAGGCTCGCGAGGTTTCGGACGACGTCCTGCCGGAGCTCACAAACGAGGCGCTCATTCTCAAAGCCGAGATAATCGAGCTTGGCGAGAAACCGACGCACCCGATAGGCAGACTTGGCATGGACGCCTTCATGAACGTCAAAAAATACGCCGACAAGGGCGTCAGGAGACGCGCGCTCCTCGCCGCAGGCGCCTTCGACGTGGGCGACTACGAAAAACTGACTCCCATCGACAGCGGCGTTACTCTGCTCGGCTGCAGCAGCGACCACATGATAGCCGATATAGAGGACAGCGAGCGCGAATATCGCCTCGGCGACACGATCTCCATGATAGTCAGCTATCAAGCCATGCTCTTCGCTACGGAGAACGACCTAGTCGAGAAGAAAATACTGTATTGAATAACGCGATACAGCGACATTGCCGCTTTGTACATGGTATTATCAACTGTAAATTATTTCAAGTAAAATTACGCAGGGAGGTACCGCATCTGATACTGATCAATAACCTCTCCATCTCCTTCGGAGAGAAGACTATATTGAAGAAGATCAACTGGAGGATTGGCGACAACAGCAGGATAGGCTTGATCGGCGACAATGGAACCGGCAAGACGACGTTCCTGCGCCTTTTAGCCGGCGAGATCGAGCCTGACGACGGACGTATCAGTATCGTGCCGGAGAGCGTAATTGCCCACCTGCCACAGGATCTCGTGGAACTTGGCGACGGAAAGGTCATAGATTACCTTCGGTTCAGCGTCGGGCTCGCGGTTCTTCAAGAGAAGCTCGAGGCCGCGAGGCAAAATATATCCGAGAGCGAGGAGGGGTCGCGGGAACTCGAGAGGCGCCTCGCGAATCACGAGAAGCTAGAGCGGGAATTCGCCCATAAGGGCGGATACGAGTTCGACTCGACGGCCAAAAAAGTCCTGCGCGGGCTCGGCTTTTCCACATCCGACTCCGGCCGCCTCTGCGGCGAGTTCTCGGGCGGATGGAGGATGAGGATCGCCCTAGCTGCCGTGCTCCTCCAAATGCCGGAAGTATTGCTCCTTGACGAACCGACGAACCACCTGGACAGCGAGAGCATGGAGTGGCTGGAGGGGTGGCTCCGCGACCACAGAGGCATCCTTGTCTTCGTCTCGCACGACAGACGCTTCATCGACAAGATGGCGACCGAGATCGTGGATCTGTCGCGTGGCGAGATAACGCATTACCAGATGGGCTACGAGCGCTACCTCGTCGAGAGGGAGGCGGCGCGGGAGCGTCTCGAACGTACAATAGGGGATCAGCGCGAGCGGATCGAGCACATGCGGCGTTTCGTAGACCGCTTCCGGTATAAGGCGTCAAAGGCGACGCAGGTGCAAAGCAGGATCAAGCAGCTCGAAAAGATGGAGATATTCGAGACCGACGCTCCGCCTCCGAGCGTCAATATACGCTTCCCTGAGGCCCAAAGGAGCGGACTCGAGGTAATCACGGCGTCCGGCATCTCGAAGAGCTACGGCGATATAAGCGTTTTTTCGGATCTTGACCTGCAAATTCACAGAGGGCAGAGGACGGCGTTAGTCGGCGTGAACGGCGCTGGCAAATCGACCCTGCTGCGTTTACTCTCCGGAATCGAGCGTCCTGATGCTGGCGAGGTTCGCCTCGGCCACAACGTGAAGCGCGCGTACTACTCTCAGGAGAGCGCTGGAAACCTGAACTACTCGCACACGATATGGGAGGAGGCGTCGAGGACTGGGTCGAAGATAACCGAGGTCGAGAAGCGCGCCCTCCTTGGGGCGTTCCTCTTCTCTGGCGACGACGTAAAAAAAACGATCCGGGTGCTCTCAGGCGGTGAAAAATCAAGGCTCGCCCTCTTCAAGTTGCTCCTGTCGGACACGAATTTCCTTATACTCGACGAACCGACGAACCATCTCGACATGAACACGCGCGAAATTTTTCAGCAAGCCTTACTTCAATACGGCGGAACACTCCTGATTGTCTCGCACGACAGACACTTCCTCGACGACCTAGCCGACAGGGTGATAGAGATCCGCTATGGCAAGCTGTACGACTACCCTGGAAACTATTCGAGGTTCATCGAAAAGCGCGACGAGTTTCTGCGCCGCGAAGAGGGGGCCTCGACTGGCAAGCCAGAATCACAAAGCGCCCGAGCGGAAAAGCCGATCGATGATCAGGGACAGACAAAGGACAGGCGCAGGCAGGAGGCCGAGGAGCGTAACAGGATTTACCGCAAGCGCAAGGTCTTTATGGACAGGATAGGGCCGCTCGAAACCTCTATAGCTGAATCTGAGGCGCGGCGGAGCGAGATCGACTCTCTTCTCTGCTCCAGGAG
Source organism: Synergistaceae bacterium (assembly GCA_031289775.1). Lineage (GTDB taxonomy): Bacteria > Synergistota > Synergistia > Synergistales > Synergistaceae > JAITOY01. Next base: position 1,380 of record JAITOY010000003.1, on the reverse strand, counting down.
CGTGCTCTCGAACTCCGCGCGAGTCAAGGAGCTATACGTCGAGAGAAGGGCAGTAGAGGACAAACTCATATCGGATTACGAGGAATGGGAGCGTCTCTCGGAGACGCTGGAAAGCGTGAACTGAGGCCGGAAAACACAGTCAGACCCCGACGTTCACTACGCCGCCGTGATAACAAACGAACGTCCTGATGTCGGGCGACATCAGTTTTTTCGCGGTCGACAACGCCTCTCGCGCGTCGATCGCGTAGTTGAGGTTTGCCGCGCGCAGCCTGCCGTTTGTCGCGACAAGAGCGTCGCCAGTGATAAGCGTCCTGTGGCAAGGGACGAGAACCGAAATGTGCCCCGGCATGTGCCCTGGCGAAGCGACGATACGAACTCCGCCACACCACGAAAACACTGCGCCGTCGCTCACTCGGATGTCGACTTTGACTGGCTTCAGAGCTTCGAGCGACTTTTGGAACCTCAACGCGTCGGCGCGTTTGTCCGGCGGCAGCTTATCATAAATCGCCTCGACCCGCGAAAGGCGAAGGGATTTTTCAAGGCCCTCGATGTACGGGGCTTCGGTCTCCGAAGCGATGACGCGAATGGCCGGGTATCTCTCCTTCAGCTCGAAAAGAGCGCCGTAATGGTCGTAGTCGTGGTGAGTGATGATGACGTGCGTTAGCTCGCGCAGGGAAATGCCGGCATGAAACGCCGACTCGTCGAGTTTCGGCAGAAACCCAGGGCAACCGCAGTCCACAAGAACTTTACAGCGGAGATCGGAGATAATGGCCGGGTATATCACATCCTCCCCGGCATCGTCCTCGAAATTTACGGCCATCGCAACGATCTCGCCATTTTTCGCGTGTTCTTCCGAGCTTTTATCCAGGCGCGGCATATAATTCTAATTCCAATTTTGAGTCAAATAAAAGTATCTTTGACTCAAAATTGGAATAACCCCTCTAACGTTTTTGCGAAAAGCGCAAGGCGATTTACCGAACTTTTGCGCGGTTGGCCCGTTCGCGCGCTCTCGGCCCGGTTCACTTGGCGTTCTGCCCTGGCGAACTGTTATCGTCACAGCAGTCGTTGCCCCTGGAATCGCCGCGTCCGCCCGATTCGTCGGACCCGCCGCCGCCGCTGCCTGACTCCGTCTGGGGGCTGGAGCGCGGGTTGTCGCCGGCCCCGCTCTTGTCGAAGCCGCCAGTGTCCCGGTCGCCCCTGACGATGCCCTCGCCCGTCGCCTGTGTCGTAGCGGTTGGCGCCGGCCTTCCAGTCAGAGGATTCACCGCTTCGCTCACCGATATCGTCGCGGTGTCCCCGGCCCTGGTCATCGTGACCGTCTCGCCCGATACGGTGTTGCGGTGCGTCACTACGCTTCCCTCGCCTATGTCGTTTACCGTT
>JAITOY010000064.1 GCA_031289775.1 Synergistaceae bacterium | reverse complement strand
TGGCGCAAATCCGAAAATACCAAGGGTTTGCGCCACTTTTATCATGTTTCAAGATGCCCCGAAATGATATAAAATATAAAAAAACCACCATTATGATCTCCAACCCTCTTCCAAAATTTATTTACGATGCACTGAGGGACTCATAAATCCAGATTTATAGCTTCATAAATCTTCCTAAACACTCATAATACATTACGGCAAACTTGATATTTATTCCGATTGATGATAATATTCAACCACAATCGATGTGTTTCATGGGAGTGATTCTTTTGGTGGATAACTTGCGCGCGATAAGAGAGAAAGTCAGCCAGTACAGAGGATCCCGCGTTTTTTACAGGGCCGCGAACGGTAGAAGAAAAGCCGAAGCACGTCAGGGTGTCATTTTGGAAGCCTATCCAAGTCTCTTCACGTTGTTCGTCGAGTCACAAAACAGCACCGTCTCTTTCAGCTATGCGGATCTCTTGACTAAAGAGGTCGAGATCAGAATTTTACCAGGCGACAAAGATTAACGTCAGCACGCCTTACGCCGTACTTTTAACGAGCCATTCCTCTGTTTCTTGATTTCATGATATCCATAAGGGCGTGTTCCATAAAGATAAACCTTACGTTGCGCGTGTTCGGAAGGCGTGAGGATGGTTATCACGATATCCATTCGCTGTTTTGGCGAAGGCATTCTCCGGAGGTATTGGAGATCGCCAGAACGGAAGGCCCGGACAAATTGTCGGTCGAAGGCGTCGATGTCCCAGGGGAGAACCTGCTTCTAAGAACCTGTTTTTTATTGCGCTCCTTATATGGAGACGCCGCCCTGCCCTTTTTGGATATGAAGCTTCACAAGCGTCTGCCGGTCGGGAGCGGTCTGGGCGCCGGCAGCGGCAACGCCGCCGCGCTGGTGCGGTACTTTTATCAAGCCGCTCGCGTCGAGGAAAACGATGTGGATAAGGCTCGAAAAATCGCCTCACTCGGGGCGGATGTGGCCTTCCTCGCCAGCGATTTCGATCTCGCACTGGCCGATGGTCTTGGCGAGCGTTTAATCGGGTTGGGTGATCGCGAATGGGATCTGAGTCTCCAAACGGTCGTCTTTATCCCGGTTTGGAGCAGCGACACTGGGGATGCTTACGCGGCGCTCGATCGCTTGAGGGAGGCTGACGCCTCTTTTTTTACGCCTATGAGCGCCGAAAGCGCCCGCAACGAATCCCTTGCGCTTTTGCGACGTCTTTCGGCGAGAGAGAGACCGGGGCTTCTCCCAAACGACTTCATCGCGTGCGACTCCGCCCACGCGGAGCAATGTCGCGATCTGTACAGGGTTCTGGACGACGCCGGAGCTCTTGCTTGGGGGCTGTGCGGTAGCGGGTCGTCCTGCTTTGCTGTTTTCGACGAAAAAAAATTCCCGGGCGCCGTTTCCAAGGTTATGTTTAGGCTGAGCGCCGAGGAATCTTCTCGTTTTGCGTGGCTTCACAAGACAATGGTTCTGGAGTGATGATGGATGAGAGGAAAGAGAACAGAACGCCTGATACGTATAGCCTCACGTATGCTTCTCAGCCCTTCGCGGCAGCTCTCGCTGACTGATACCGCGTCCGGCTTCAGCGTCTCAAAGACCTTGATCAGCGACGATATCGAGATTATATCCGAGGCGCTGCAGAGCGAGGGAGTAGGAAGCGTAGTGACGGACAGAGGACGCAGCGGAGGCGCTTACTTCCTCCCATCCCCGTCCGGCGAATATCGTCTGTCGAGGCTCCGACAGCTCGCTGAAAAACTCTCCGTTCCTGAACGCCTTCTGCCCGGCGACCTCGTCTATTACACGGATCTTTTATTCGACCCGGACATCGCGTCCTTCCTTGGGTTCACTATGGCCTCGTTATTCGACGAGAACAAACCAACGGTCGTGATGACGTCCGAGGTAAAGGGGATATCGGTGGCGCTGTTCACGGCCTATGCCCTCGGCGTTCCTATGGCCGTATGCAGCTTTCGCAACCGCCCGAGCGACGGTCCGGCCGTCGGCGTACACTTCCCCATGAGCAACGGGGAAGTGCGAACCATGTATCTCGGAACGAGGCTTCTCGACTCGTCGAGCCACGTCCTTATCGTCGACGACTTCATGCGCGGGGGAAGCACTGCCACTGGCATGCTGCTCATGGCGCGCGAGTTCAACTCCTCGGTCGTGGGAATCGGCGTCTTCATCGGTTCGCCCGAACCGAGAATAAAGGCTGTGGCAAACTACAGCGCGTTACTCACGCTCGCGGTCAAAAATGGCGTCCCGAGACTGTCCGTCTCAGACACCAGCAACTTCAAAAGTTAGCTGCGGCGGCCTATGAGGCTTGTCCACATTATGATCCTCGGCGTTCTGACGATCATGGTCGCCACAAACGTGTTTTTGGCGAATAAGGTGAGCAATCTCGCATACGATATAGAACAGTTGAACGAGGCCTATCGGGACGCCGTCGAAAGCATGCGCGGGTTCGCGGAGGCCATCGACTCCCTGCCGCCTCTTCCGCCGCCAGACGAAGACGAGGACGCGTTTTAAATTTTTTAAATCACCCTGCTGCCTGGTTTCGCTATGGGACGGCCAGCTTTGCAGAGCGGACAGTCTGCCTCGCTCCACGATTCGACGCTCATCGCTAGGAGAGGATGAAACGGCGCGCAGAAGTCCAATCGCCCGCCGGATCTGTCCACTATGGCGCCGACGCCGACGAGCGTCGCCCCAGCTTTCAGGATCAACGCGACGACCTCCTTGACCGATCCGCCAGTCGTCACTACGTCCTCCACAACAAGAACCCTCTCGCCAGGCACGACCGAAAAACCGCGCCTGAAAGTCATGACCCCGTTCTCACGCTCGGCGAATATGTTGCGAACCCCAAGCGCCCGCGCCGTCTCATAAGCCATGATAATCCCCCCAAGCGCCGGCCCCGCCACGAGGTCAATCCCGCAACCGCCGAAAAGGCCCGCCAGGTCGGCGCACAGTTCGCCGCTCTCAACCGGATGTTCGAACAGCCTCGCGCATTGCATATATTTGTCACTGTGCCGCCCGGATGTCAGCCTGAAATGGCCGATCTGCAGGACGCCAAGGCGCTCCAGGATTTGGGACGTTTTTTTGTCCGTTTCACTCATTATATATTGCTCCTCCAGTAAAAATTTTTATTTTGCCTTCAACGAACCCACGAGCGTCGACAGGTCGTCTATTTTCTCCTCGACGAGAAACCGCTCGAACTCGCCCAGAATGCGCGGGCCCGCCATGGGATCGACGATATTGGCAGTGCCTATCATGACGGCGCTCGCCCCAGCTATCATAAACTGCGCAACATCGTCGCCGGAGGAGATGCCGCCCATCCCGACGACTGGAACCTTCACGGCGGACGAGACATCTCTGACCATTCTAATGGCCACCGGCTTTATCGCCGGCCCGGACAGACCGCCGGTCACGTTCGCGAGAACCGGCCTCCTTGTCCTCGTATCCACCAACATGCCTGTCAATGTGTTGATGAGGCTTACAGCATCCGCCCCTGCGTCTTCGACGGCCCTCGCTATCCCGGCTATGTCGGAGACATTCGGCGACAGCTTCACCATGAGAGGCTGACGACAAACGCGGCGAACGGCTTTCGTTATGGCCCCGGCGCAGGACGGCGACGTCCCGAACAACAGACCGCCCTCCTTCACGTTTGGGCAGGATATGTTGAGCTCTATTATATCCGCGGGCGAATCGGCGAGCCTCCTCACGACCTCCGTATATTCATCCTCCGTCGAACCGGCCGCATTCGCTATCACTACGAGACCGCGCGCGGAGAGCCATGGCAGTTCATCCCTGATAAAAACGTCGACGCCGGGGTTTTGAAGCCCTACGCTGTTCAACATTCCGGACGCGCTCTCCGCTATCCGACTCGGCGGGTTTCCGAGACGAGGATGAAGAGTGAGCCCCTTGACCGAGATAGCCCCCCAGCATGAAATGTCGTAAAGTTCGTCGTACTCCCGCCCGAACCCGAACGTCCCCGACGCCGCGATGAGCGGGTTCTTCAGCCTCACTCCGCAGAGATCCGTGATTAGGACGTCCTTTGCCGCAAATCGTTTTTCGCTCACTCGAACCCCACCTCCGAGATGTCGAAAACCGGCCCGTCAGCGCAGACCCTTTTATAAGCGAAGCCGTCTGGCGACTTTATCCCGCAGTTGCAGACGAGACACGCTCCAACCCCACAGCCCATACGCTCCTCCAGGGAAACGAACGCCCTCACCCCCCGAGGAGCGCATACGAGGCGCAGTGCGCCAAGCATTGGCGCCGGCCCACAGGCGAATATCAAACCTGGCGCCTCGCGATCCATGACCTCGGACAGACGTTCCGTCACGACGCCCCCGACGACGAGCGAGACAGGGCCATACTCCTCCAGCTCCTCAACACCGAAAACATGCGTGTCGTCTCTGAAACCGACGAAACTCCGGACGGCAAGACGACGCTGTGAAGCGCGTCTCGCCGCGAACAGGAGCGGGGCGAGACCTATTCCCCCCGCAACTATCCAGACCTTGCCAAACGACTCGATGAGCTCCATAGGAAAAGGGTTGCCGAGAGGAAACAGCAAATTGAGAGAACTCCCGACCGGCAGCGAGGCTAGGGCACTGCTCCCTTTGCCGGCGCGACGCACGATAATCCGCAGCCTCCCGCTCTCATCGTCAAAACCCGCGACGCTCAGCGGCCTGCGCAAAAAACTCCCAGGAACCGCGATATGCGCAAACTGGCCCGGAAGCGGGCTCGAAAAGCGAGAGCCAAGCATCGCCGCCTCTCGTCCCTCGTTTATCTCCATAATCAACTCAACGACATCGCTGGCTGCATGGATCTTGGAGATGATTGTAGCCGTCCTTTCGCGCGGAGAGTTCAACTCTTTATCCGACGACATCATGAAGAACCTTGAAGATTTCTGCCTTCATTCTGAGGGCCTCATTGCGAGCGGCTTCCACGAAGTTCGAGGCATGTCCAGGATTTTTTTTGTAAGCGCAGATGAGGCTTCGGGACGCCGCGACGATCGCGCCGCAGCCAGACTTGTCGAAGCAGCCGGCCAAATCCTTCGCTGACGCGCCCTGCGCCCCGTAGCCCGGGAGGAGAAAAAATGTACCGGGAAGCCTCCGGCGCAGTTCGGCGCCCTGGACAGGATACGTGGCGCCCACAACGGCACAGACAGAACTGTAACCTTCCTCGCCGACCAGATTTCTGCCCCACTCCGCGACCCTGTCGGCCACGTGGTCGTAAAATGGTCTTCCGTCGAACGCGGCGAGATCCTGAAACTCGCCGGAAGACGGGTTCGACGTCTTTACAAGGGTGAAAATGCCTCGCCCAGTCCTCTCGCAATCGTCTATAAACGGCTTGACTCCGTCGTACCCGAGGTATGGGTTCACCGTTATGAAGTCGGCTGGAAACGGCGCGGAGTCACCGATGTAGGCTGCCGAATACGCTTCGGCCGTCGCCCCGATGTCCCCGCGCTTCGCGTCTATTATCACGACATATCCAAGCCGCCGAGCCTCGTCAAGCGTCTTTTGCAGGCATACCATGCCCTCGGGGCCAAGCATCTCGTAGTAGGCGGCCTGAACCTTGACGCAGGGAATTATGCCGTTGAGCCCGGCAAGGAGCGAGGCGTTAAACGCGTAAACGGCGGCGGCCCGCCCGGCCTCCGGCGAACCGCAGCCCATGAACGAGCGGGCGAAGTCGTCGGGGACGTAGCCCATTCGCGTGTCGAGTCCGAGCGCGGTCGGGTTTTTCATATCCCTTATCGACCGAACGAGCGCGTCGATCCGCATGGCTACTCTCCCCGGTAGACGACAACTCCGCCAGCTATCGTGCGCTTCACCTCGCCAGAGAGCGTCCTGCCTGCGAACGGCGTGTTTTTGCCCCTGCTCAGGAACTTAGATGGGTCGACTGTCCACTCGGCCTCAGGGTCTATTATCGTTATATCAGCGCGCGAGCCGACTTCGAGCGCAGGGGCGTCTATGCCCAGAACCCGCGCCGGGGATAGCGAGAGCTTGTCGAACAACTGCTCTGGCGTAAAACGCCCCGACTTTACAAGGACAGTCCAACAGATGGAGAACGCTGTCTCGAAGCCGGAGATGCCCGACGCCGCGAGCGCGTACTCGACGTTTTTGTCGTCCAGATGGTGCGGGGCGTGATCCGTGGCGATACAGTCTATCGTGCCGTCCTTCAGTGCCTCAATGAGGGCATCTCTGTCCCCCACGGTGCGAAGGGGCGGGTTCACCTTCGTGTTCGCGTCGTAGCCTTGCGCCCACTCGTCGGTGGCGTAAAGGTAGTGCGGCGCTGTCTCGCAGGTCACTGGCGCGCCGGCGCGTTTCGCCTGACGGATTATCTCCGCCCCGCCGGCGGTCGACACGTGAGCGACGTGCAGCCTGGCGTTTTCGAGCGCGGCCAACATGCAGTCGCGCGCGATTATCGTCTCCTCGGCTGCGCGCGTTGTCCCGGGCAGACCGAGCGCGGTCGACCAGTACCCCTCGTTCATCAACCCTCCGTCTACGAGATCCTCGTCCTCCGGGTGTGATATCACAACTAGGCCAAAGCATTTCGCGTAGCTGAGGGCAAGCCTCATCCTCTGAGCGTTGCGGACGGACTTTCCGTCGTCCGAGACGGCGACCGCTCCGACCTCTCTCAGCTCGCCCATCTCCGTAAGCTCCTCGCCCATGAGGCCTTTAGTGACGGCCGCGACCGGCAGGACGCGCACGGGCCCGGCTTCCTCGGCGCGGCGCTTGATAAACTCCGTCACAACGGCGTTGTCGTTCACAGGGTTGGTGTTCGCCATGCAGCAGACCGTCGTGAAGCCGCCTTTCGCGGCGGCTGCCACACCGGAAGCGATGTCCTCCTTGTGCTCGAAACCAGGCTCCCGCAAGTGACAGTGAATGTCGACGAGGCCAGGGACGACCCAAAGGCCCGCCGCCTGAATGACATCCGCGCCATCGGCGCGTTGCTCGCCGCCTATCGCCTCGATCCTGCCGCCAGCTATCAGAACGTCGCCCTCCGTCGTTCCGCCGGACGCCAGAACCCTGCCACCCTTTATGAGAATGTTACTCACCGGGTTTATCGTACCTTTCATCATAGATCGACCTCCGTCCGTTGCCTTGTCAGCATGAATAGAAGAGCCATGCGAACCGCGACTCCGTTCGTGACCTGTTCGTTTATGACGGACTCCTTCGAATCCGCTACCTCTGTCGATATCTCGACGCCCCTGTTCACAGGGCCTGGATGCATAACGAGAGCCCCGTCGCGCGCTAACGCCATGCGCTCCTCCGTCAGCCCGAAATATCTGTGGTACTCGCGCATCGAGGGGAACAGGCCTTTTTTCTGGCGTTCGAGCTGGATACGAAGGCCCATCACGACGTCGGCGCCGCGTATCGCGTCATCGACCCTGTCCGTGAGGCTGCAACCGAGCGCCTCCATCTCGGGAGGCAAAAGCGTCGGCGGCCCGGCCGCGACCACAGACGCGCCCATCTTCGTAAGACCGTAGACGTTCGAACGCGCGACCCTGCTGTGGCGGATGTCGCCTACTATCGCCACACGGAGGCCCTTTATGCCGCCGAGTTTCTCGCGCATAGTGTACATGTCGAGCAGCGCCTGAGTCGGATGCTCGTTCGTTCCGTCTCCCGCGTTGATCACGGCCGCATTGACGTTCCTCGCCATGATGTGCGGCGCGCCGCTCATCGGGTGACGAAGGATCATTATGTCCGTCCCCATGACGTCTAGCGTGCGGGCGGTGTCGATAAGCGATTCGCCCTTCGCGACGCTCGACGAGGAAGCGGCCATATTCGACGCGGTGCCGGACATGTATTTGCAGGCCAACTCGAATGAGAGCCTCGTCCTCGTGCTGTTCTCGTAAAATACGGTCATTATCGACCGGCCCTGCAAATGCGGCGTTTTTTTGTTGTTTGAAGTGATAACAATTTTCATGAGCTCTGCTGTGTCGAGTATCTCCTGTATCTCTCCGGTGCTTGTGTTCCTCAGACCGAGCATATGTTTGGAACTAAGCATCAACAGCCCTCCTCATGCCGTTCGAGGACGGCCACGTTGTTCTCGCTCTCGTAAGGGGCTATCCTGACGGCTATAAATTCGTTCCGGGACGTTGGGACGTTCTTTCCGACGTAGTCGGCGCGGATAGGGAGCTCTCGGTGCCCCCGGTCGATCAGGACGGCAAGCTGTACCGTGCTGGCGCGCCCAACCTCCATTATCGCATCCATCGCCGCGCGGGTCGTCCTTCCAGTGTAGAGGACGTCGTCGACGAGGACGACGTCCTTGTTCGTGATGTTGAACGGAATGTCCGTACCGTTGATGACAGGGTGTTCGGCGAGAAGCGAGAGATCGTCGCGATAGAATGTGATGTCGAGGGTTCCCACCGGTATTTTGACGTTCTCCACCTGCCCGATGTGCTCGGCGAGGAGCCGTGCAAGCGGCACGCCCCGCCGCTGGATACCAATTAGGACGATGTTCTTCGTCCCCTTGTTCTTTTCGATGATCTCGTGCGAGATGCGATGCACCGCGCGTTGCATCGCGGCGTCATCCATGATTCGCGCCTTTTCCCCCATGCTGTAAACCTCTCCCCCTTGGTAATTTATTTTGAGACGTTTTGGAGAGTTCCCGGAGTTCCGGCGCTGTTTTATATTATCTATACGAAAAAGACAAAAAAAACCCCGCCGTCCTCCGACGACAGGGCATGAAAACTCGCGTTTCCAGCGACGTAAAACGCCGCCCGCCGCCTTCCCGGCCTCTCCGAACCGGATTAAAGGACGAAATCTCGAACGGAAAAATTTTACCACGAGCGTCTGAGTTTGTACATGGGATAAGCGCAAACTAAATGTGGCATAAAACGATGTAAAATAATTTATAATAAATTTAACATAACATCCTGCAAAAGGATCGACCGCCGCTTTTAATTGGGGGAAATGACAGTGAAACTTAGCGATCTGTTGAAAGAGAAACGTATTGCCATACAGTGCCACGACAACCCGGACGCGGATGCTTTGGCGTCCGGGTTTGGGTTGTACCGTTATTTCAAGTCGTCCGGCGTGAGCGAACTCAAATTTTTTTACGGCGGCAGCGCGATCACAAAACCGAATTTGATCCGCATGACCGAGGAGCTTCGCATCCCCGCCGAGTACGAGCCAGATATACGAAAATGGGACGGGCTTTTGATCAACGTCGACTGTCAACATGGCGCGGGGAACGTCATGAATGTCGACGCGCCGAGCATCGCCGTGATAGATCACCACATACAGGAGTTCGAACCGCCGCCGCTGTGCGACCTCAGACCATGGCTTGGGAGCTGCGCCACTCAGGTATGGAGCCTTTTGATGGACGAGTCATACCAGATAGACATCCAGCTTGGCACGGCGCTTCACTTTGGCCTATTCACCGACACGAACGGTTTCTCCGAGGTCAGGCATCCTCTCGACCGAGACATGTGGGAATCTCTCGAGGTGGACAACCGTCTCCTGAAAAGACTGAAGCGCTCGAACCTCTCCCTCGCGGATCTGTTCGTCGCGTCATACGCCCTCTCGGACCTCCACGTGGACAAGGAGCACTCGTTTGTAGTCATTCCAACCCCGCCCTGCGACCCAAACCTGCTGGGTTTCATCAGCGACATGTCCATGCAGGCGGACGGCGTCGATATCGCGCTCAGCTACTCCGCCGGAGATGATAGGATCAAATTCTCAGTGCGCACCGGCACTCGCGACGTGAAGGCCTCCGACCTCGTCGGATGGCTCTCTAACAGCATTGGTTCCGGCGGGGGGCACAGGGAGAAGGCCGGCGGGAATATCGCCATGAAAAAATATCATGAGAACTTTTGCGACCTTCATTTGATGGATTATTTTTCGAAATCGATAAGGGATTACCTCACGGGCTGCAGCGTGATCGACTGCGCCAATTCCGCCGAAAACGACGACGAGGTGATCGACAGAGCGTCAATGAGCGCGTACCGCAAACAATCAGTGAGGCTTGGGTTCGTGCCTTGCCACAAGCTGTTCGAGGGGAAGGCCGACCTTCAGATACGCATGCTCGAGGGCGACCTCGATATCGCGGCAAACGATGAGACTATCCTCATGATAGGGATAAAGGGCGAGGTCTACCCCATAGAGCTTGAGAAGTTCATCATGAGTTACGCGCTGACAGGAGAATCATTCGCTCCCGACCTGCTCTACAACCCGACGGTGCTCAACAAAAACAATGGCGCCCGTATTTCGCTGCTCGAGTACGCGAATGTCTGCGTCGGGCTGGACGACAGCAGAATTTCCGCAAGACGCCTCTACGGAAGGGTCAAAGTATTCACGCGCTGGGACTCCGAGAACTACTTCAGCGGCGCCCCAGGCGACTGGCTTGTGGAGAAAGAAACGGACGACCTCTACATCATAGCCTCCGACGTATTCGACAATCTTTATATCCGGGATTACACCGGCGAGGATCTGGCGGCTCGGGATGACGCCGTCGTCGCTGTAAAAAAGCATATCCAGGTGTCAGTAATGTTCGCTCGCGAGCCGGGCATCCTCGACACATACGAGGGGCCAATATCCTACGGGGAAGGAGACGCGCTGCTCACTGGCGTGAGGGGCGAATCCTGGCCAGTTGGCAGGGAGCGTTTTTTCAGCTCATATTCCGCCCGCAGCGGGACAGCTGCCGGCGAGGACGGGATATATGTCAAGCGCGCGACTGAAAGCCTGGCGCTCCAGATCGACGAACAGTTCATCGTGGAGCTCGACGGCAAGGGCATCCTGCGCGGAGCGCCGGGGGACTGGCTCGTGCGGTACGAGCCCGGGGATTACGGGATAATCAAGCGCGGGATATTCAAGGAGACCTACGACACGCTCGAACCCGGCGTCAACGATTCAGAATCCTAGTCAATAGCCTCCTGACCTCGGCCTTTTCCCCTCCGTCGGACACGGTGGCGCCGATACAGGCCGGGCATCCCCACTGGCATTTGCAATTCGAGAGCGCGTCGAAGCAAGCGGCAAACAGCTCGGCGCCAAGATCGAACAGCGCCTCGGACAGTCCTATGCCGCCGGGGACGTTGTCCGCCACAAAAAGAGTCGGGACTTGGAAATGAGGATCCCGCTCGTGCCCCTTCACTATTATGTCGCCCCTGTCGCACATAAGAAATAAAGGAGCGACCGTCCGAACGATGTTTGACAGCCCAGAGAGTCCCTCTGGCCTCTCGCGCGTCGGGGCATCCGCCGCAGGAACGTAGACCTCCGGGATGTTCGCCCAGAACGCCGTCGTGTGCATCTGCTCCTCCGGGAGGTGTATATGCCCGTAGCCAACGTTTTCGTGCGTCAGCAGCTTTATCTTTTTGTATATGGTAGGGCGCGTCGCGAGCAGGACTTCCCCCCAGCCGAATGGGGGGCTCTTCTCCATCTCGTCGAGAACCTCTATGCGCGCAGCGGCATCTCCGTCCGTGTAGTAATCGACGTTCACGCGCTTCACATAACACCTCATCTGCTCGTGGTCAAGCTCCTGCACCTGATACGGCTCGCCCTGGTGGAAGTATATCGCCTGCGGGAATATGAGTGTGGGAGCGGTCTTCCTGTCCATCTGCCCTATTACCCTCGGGTTCGCCGCGTCCGTGATGTCGTGAATGACGAAGTTCTCGCTCGTCGCGCTTCGAAGCGAGAGCGACGCCGCCGGGTACGAGTCGGCCTGCCAGTGATATCTGCCCTCCTCCAAATGCAGAACGTCGTGGCGAGCCAGATAGTCGAGCGCGTCGTCGACGTCGCTTCCGCCGAAGCGCTCGCCGACGCCAAACGGCAGTTCAAACGACGAGCACTTCACGTGGCCTATCTGTATATATGGGTTCGACGAATTTATCCGCGCGTGCTCCGGCGACGCGCCGAAAAAGTATGACGGGTTCATAGCCAGAAACTGGTCGAGCTGCACGGACGACGCTACCATCACAGCGGCCGATATCTTCCCGTCGCCGGCCCTGCGCCCAGCGCGCCCCATCTGCTGCCACGCGGAGGCCACGCTCCCCGGGTAGCCGTGGAGGACGGATAGCTCGAGCGAACCTATGTCGACTCCCAGCTCGAGAGCGTTCGTGCTGACAACGCAGTGGATGTCGCCGTTTCGCAGACCCCGCTCGATAGCCCTGCGCTCGTTCGGCAGGTAACCGGCTCGGTAGCCCGCGACTCTCTCCGGCGATATCCCGCGCTTCGCCGCAGCGCCATGAAGGTATTTCAGGAGCAGCTCCACGTTTATTCGCGAACGTGTGAATACTATCGTCCTGATCCCGTTGCAGACGGCCTCTATCGCTATTCGAGATACCTCGAGGAGCGATGAGCGTCTGATGCCGAGCTGGCTGTTCACCACTGGCGGGTTATAAAAGAGTATGTGCCTCTCCGACGACGGGGCGCCGTTTTCGTTGACGAGTTCCACTTCCCTGCCGGTGAGCTCCTCAGCTAAAGCTTTCGGGTTCGCAATCGTGGCGGAACAGCAGACAAAAATCGGGCGCGAGCCGTAAAAATCGCATATCCGAGCGAGACGCTGGAGAATGAGCGCGAAGTGCGATCCGAATATGCCCCTGTATGAGTGAAGCTCGTCTATCACCACATACCTGAGATTCTCGAACAGGTTCTTCCATTTCGTATGGTGCGGGAGAATTCCGGTGTGCAGCATGTCCGGGTTCGTAATGACAATATGCCCGGCATTGCGCACCTTCGTCCTCGCGTCGCCCGGCGTGTCTCCGTCGTACGTGAACGTCCGGACATCGAGCTTCATCTCCTCCACCATCTCGTACAGCTCCGAGAGCTGATCTTGAGCAAGGGCTTTCGTCGGGAAAAGATAAATCGCTCGGGCCTGCGGCGAGCTTATTATCGTATTGAGAACCGGGATGTTATAGCAGACTGACTTGCCGGAGGCGGTCGGCGTCACGACGACGCAGTCGCGCCCGGCAGACGCGAGGGCCACAGCGACAGCCTGATGCGTGTATAGTTTGTTTATCCCTCTTTTTTGCAGCGCGTCCCTGAGCCTCGGGTCAATCTCGGGCCAGTCGGCCGTTTTGGGCGGCGTCGCCGGAAAAATGCGATGTTCGCTGACCTCGCCCTGCAGCGATTCGACCCATGCCAGCATGTCGCTCACGCTCTTTTGTTTGCGCGAGAAATATGATTCCCTCATCGTACAGCCCTTCCTCAACAGGATTTTGCGCAAGCTTTCAGATAAGATTATACATCATGTATTTTTTGAAGATTTGGTGTAGAATAAAAGCAAGCTAAAAAACTTTTTGAGGTGGCAAAGGTGAACGAATTCGATCCTGTTGAAAATCACAGCGCCGTCAACCCAGAGTTCGAAGCGCTTTATATTGAAAATGGCCTCCTCAGGGGCGAGCTGGCCACGCTTTTTGAGGAGGCTGAGTACCTCGATCGAGTGGTGATACCATCCACACAGACCACCTATCTCATTAAGCTTGGGGCGTTGCGAGTCGAACTGTTGCAGGCACAGGTGGGCGTCATGAAGATTCGCCGCAGGATAGCCCTGCTCCGCTCGAACCTGGAGCATGGCGAAATTGTCCACAGCGAGGCGCTGAACTACAAAATCGAACGCGAGTTTCGTGAGTGGGACGACAGGCTGCGGCACGAGGTGTCCCAGATAGAGGAGGCAAAGGCGCGTTTTTCGTCGCTCGCGCCGCCGGAGGACGCTGACGAGGTGCGTAGCGTCTATCGCATACTCTCCCGAAAGATGAACCCGGAAATAAACCCGGAGCAGAGCGATGAAGCCAGGTCGTTCTGGCCAAGTATCCGCGCGGCTTACATGTGGGGCGACCTCTTCCACCTAAAAGCGTTGCTAATGATGTCTGACGACTACCCGGAGAGCTACGAGATGCCGAACGATATGAGCGGGATGCGGAGGAACCACGAGGTTCTCAGGGAGAAAATAACCGACGCTGCGAGAAAGCTGGAAAACGTGAAACACCACCCGGCGTTCGAGTGGCGCGCGATGCTTGACGACCAAGCGAAGCTCGCCGCCGAACAGAAAAAACTGCGCGACGACATAGACAGGACGAGGCTCCAGACAGTCGCGCTGCAGGACATGCTGAACTCCCTGGAGCTCAAAGGCGTACGACGCTGAATTACGCCAAGGACAAATAAAAACCCGCGCGATAAGCGTGGTTTTTTATTTGTTTATTTGTCCGTTCTCAATACTCCCACTCGAAATCAGGGCCGCCGGCGTCCTTTATCCTGTGCCTCATGTCGTCACAGATACTTCGGAGGTCATCGGTTGTTCTTCCCTCGCACCTCGCCACTAGGATGGGTTGGGTGTTCGAGGAGCGCAGAAGGCTCCAGCCATTTTCGTGAATGATGCGAACGCCGTCGACGTCGATTGTCTCCAGGCCCTTCGCGCCATCCCTCACACGTTCGACGATCTCGAGCTTCTTTTCGTCTGGACAGGCGAAGCGGGTCTCTGCCGTCGAGGGGTATGACGGCATCTCCGCTGTCAGCTCCGAGAGTTTTTTATCCGTGTTAGAGAGTATGCGGAGCAGCCTGCCGGCGGCATAAAAAGCGTCGTCGAAGCCGTAGTACTCGTCGGCGAAGAACATGTGGCCCGAGACCTCGCCTGAAAAGATCGCGTTCTCCTCTCTCATCTTAGCCTTGACGAGCGAGTGGCCTGACTTCCACCAGATTGGGCGCCCACCGAGCTTCACGGCCTCCTCTGGAAGCATCATGGAGCTCTTTATCTCGACAATCACAGTGGCCCCGTCGTGTTTTGGAAGGATCTCCTTCCAGAAGAGCAGCATGAGCTGGTCGCCGAAGATCATGCTGCCCTTGTCGTCCACGACGCCTATCCTGTCGGAGTCTCCGTCGAAACCTATGCCGGCGTCCGCGCCGTTCTCGAGCACCGCGTTTATGAGCGACGGCAGGTACTCGCGCTTCGTCGGATCCGGGTGGTGGTTCGGGAAATGGCCGTCCGGCTCGCTGAAGAGCTCCACGACGTCGCACCCGATGGCGCGCGCGAAGTCGGGCGCGAAAAGGCCGCCGGTACCGTTGCCGGAGTCGAGGACGACCTTCAGCTTTCTCGGCCCCAGCGTTATCTTCGATATAAGCATATCGAGATAAGGGCCTGATATGTCCTCCACCCTGGCGCGTCCAGGCATCGCCGAGGTCTCAGTCCGTCCCTCCGTTATGATCCTGTATATTTCCTTGATGTCGTCGCCCCAGATGGTCGCCTTGCCCTGGGCGAGTTTGAGACCGTTGAACTCCGACGGGTTGTGGCTGCCGGTTATCATCACGCCTCCGTCCACGCCGAAGTGATAAAGGCTCCAGTAAAACGTTGGGGTCGAGACAAGCCCGATGTCTATGACAGACGTCCCTGCCTTGAGGAGGCCGTCGATAACTTCTTTTTTTATGCGCGGAGTGGAGAGCCGCGCGTCGCCGCCAACTGTAACAGTGTATATTCCAAGATCCGACAGGTACGTCCCATAAGCCTGCGCTATGGCTCGAACTGTGTCGCTCGTCAGTTCGGCCGCCGCTATGCCCCTGATGTCGTACTCCCTGAATATATGTTCCGGAACTTTCACTATTTTCGGCGCGTCTGTCGTGCCCATGGACAACTCCCCCCTCTCGCGAAAGTATATCACAATAGCGTATAATTTGCCGTTAGCCGCAAATAGCGCCTCGTTTTTTGGCCTTGTGCAAGGGAACCCAGAAAAAAATCTCGAGAAACGCGAGAAGCGCGCCGGATATGAGCGATATAACCGCAAAAGTCCACGCTATCCCGATCACTGCCGAGAGATAACCGACTAAAAGCGGCGTCAAGAACCAACCCGCGTCGTACAAAATAAGCGCCGTCGCTGTTCCTTTGGGGCGCAGCGCCGGTTCGAGCGTGTCGCTCAGGAGCGCGAGAAACATCGGCCACCCTGCGCCTATCCCGACGCCGTACAATAACCCTCCGACGATAAACGAGCCATTAGACGGCGCGAATGAAACCAGAAGCATTCCGCAGGAGACAATTATTCCACAGGGCCCCAAGAATATCCCGCGAGGCAGGACATTCAGAATCGGAGCCCCGGCAACTCGCACGATGACTGCCGTCAGTGACCCAACTGCGAGAAAATACGACGCGACGAGCCCCTGCTCAGCGGCTAAGAGGGAGAGAGTGACGACTATGGCATCCACAAGGGAGACGAGCATGCCGGTCAGCGAAAGTATCACGAATGTTCGCGACGAAAGGAGTTCCCGATACGTGCCCCAGATTTTTTTACCGCCGCGCCCAGGCGTCTCCGCCCTCCCGGCAGATTTGGGCATTCGCACCCCCCGGCCGAAGAACCAGCAGACCGCGCTCAGAACCGGCCCGATTAAGAGGTACAGAGTCTCGCGCGAGCCGATTACGAGCCACTCCCCCAGAGGAGCGACTGTGGCCATTGGGATTATCCCCCCTGTTGCGAGAAGCGAGAGCATCGCGCCGCGCGTCTTTTCGGAGGCACACATGGCCTGATGCGAAAACAGCCCTGTCGTGTAGACGCCGAAACCAACGCCAGAGAGTCCCCGCCCCAAGAGAAGGAGCGGCGCCGACTTCGTAAAGAGGAGGGAGGCGCAGCCTAGAAACGTGACGGCCCCGCTCCAGACGAGCGCGGTTCGTATTCCGAAGTTCTCGAGCACCCAGCCGCCTAGCGGGCGGGTGAGCAGGACTGTCATGAAAAAAACGCCGAGTATCCACCCGGTCCACTCCGGCGAGATTCCGTATCCCTGCAGCACGTTGCCGTACACGAGATAAGACTGCTCGACGCAGTGGATCATCAAAAAAGGCAAAAAAAGATTTATGAGGAGCTTAGTGTCGTCCGACCTTTTCGCGAAACCCGGCATGGATTATTCGCTCTTTTCTTTAAGTTGTTTTTTTAATGGTTTTTTCCAGCCGCGCCGCCCTTTGAGTCATGGACCTGTTCATCATGACGAACGACCGTCCGAGAAGATACCTGTTTTTCCGAAGCCAGTCAAGCGCACCCCTGGCGTATACGATGGCTTGCTTCGGCGATTTGAAACGATGCTCCTCCAGCTTTGCCAGCTCTTCCAACAAGGTGTATACAGAGACGTCGGCGCACAACTCGCCGTCCCTTGCCGCTTCGAGAGCGTGGAGAAATCCGTCCCTTGCGGAATCGTAGTCTGCGGTTTTTTTCGCAAGATACGCCCGTCTCACCCCGGCCTCGGCCCGGGAGCGAGGCATATCCTTAGCTCTGTCCCACAGCTCGAGCGCCAGATCCGGACGCCCGATCGCCATCCAGACGTCCCCGGCTCTCGTGAGTTCGAGCCCGTCCGGCGACGCGCCCCCCATAACCCGCGCCACGTGGCAGTACAGCATCGCGAGCGACACGATGTCCAGCTCGTTGTGGTAAAAGACGCCGAGCAGGGGATGCGCGTCACGAGTCTGCAAATATCTCATGTACATCGCGGGAATGAGATAACCGGGGATGTCCTCGCCGCTCCTCTCGACGCCGAGGATGTGCTTCTCCATGCTGCCCAGCGAGCAAGACGCAAGCCGCCCCCTGTAGAACCTGCGCGCGTGATGAAGCAGGTCTATATGAGGCAGGGCGTCCCATGATGGCGAGCTGCGCGAGAGTATATGTCTCGTGCGAAGAAGCGGTATGTCGAACGTCTTCCCGTTGTAGGTCACGAGACACGCGTCCTCCGGTATGATCGAGTCTATCGCGCCTAGCCATCGACGCTCTTTCGCGGGCCCCTCCAGAAAAAGCTGAATCACGTTGAAACCATCGACATCCGCGATGCCGATGCCGCAAAGAAATGCGTAAGTCCCTGTCCCGCCTGCGAGCCCGGTCGTCTCCAGATCGAGGAAAACGACGCTGCCTCGCGCCCCGAAGGCGCTCATTACCTCCATCGCCTCGGGCCTGTCGAGTGCTTTCCTTCCGTGGGCCCCGAAGCCATAGCGCCGCTCCATGCGGTAGACGCCCTCGTCGACCCAGATACCTTCCGGCAGCCCACGCGCCAGGTCAGGCTTCTCCTTCGGAGAGCCGAGATTTAAACTGCCATCGTCCTCGAAAAACCTGTCGAACTTGCCCATGAAAGGATTCTAACATTTTTGGGAAGTTTTAGTGAGTTTTAGGGAAACGTCCGCCAAGGAAGCTCTGCCTTAAGCGCGCAAACGAAATTACTCCACTCTGGAACTCGGCTGTCTGGTTTTAATCGTCACTCTTTAGTCCTCTATCAATAATCAGCCCTTCTTTAGCTGTTTTTCTGCGTTTACGGCTGTGCCCCTCGATAAAACCGGCGATCTCGTCCTTCTGTATCTCGCCGGCGGCCGCAGAGCGGACGAAGCGTTCGAAGCTCTCTTCGTCGGCGTTGAAATCATACCAGTTAAGCGCAAGAAAGACGAGGGCCGTTACAGCGCCAGTGCGCTTGTTCCCGTCGACAAATGGACGGTTTTTGACTATGTGGTACAGGTATGCGGCCGCCATCTGGAATGGAAAAGCGTGAAAATAATCGTCTCCAAGGCCCGACATAGGGGCCAAAAGCGCGGATTCGAGAAGCTTCGCGTCGCGAACGGCTGGGTTTCCGCCGTAAAGCGCCATCTGCCGTTCGTGTATCTCCATCGTCTTTTCAACCGGGACAAATATGGGACTCATGAATAATCGGCGAGTTTTTTGAGCGCGCCGCCGAACTTGGATTCAATATCGCCGAGCGCTTTTTCGAAATCGCGATCATTTTCGTCATCCCACGCGATCTCCATATATTCCCGCACGGAAAGCGGAAAATCCGGCAGCCGAACCTCAAATGGCAATCCCCTTGTCAGCGCGACCTGCCCGAGGAAAACGCGAATGGCCTCAGACGTGGACATCCCAAGACGCCGCAGGACATTATCCGCCTTATCCCGAATGGCTGAATCGACTCGGGCCTGGACAATCGCGGTCTTGTTTGGTTTGTCCTCTTTTAACTCCCTTTCCCGAACAGTCTGAGTCCTCGACAAAAAAGCCACCGCCTTAACGCAATTATAACACATAACGCTGTATAAATTCTTAACTGTTATTAAGATTATGATGTTATTAATTGGTAATTTATTTTAATTTATGATACGATTTGTTTGTACGAAAGTAGATTTAACATGCACAGTATGTGGTTGCGATTGCGCGATTATGTCGACAAACGCTTGTAGTCATATTACGTAAAACAAATTTACGTAAATTCAGTGCGCTTGCCTCGTGGAAAATCCTCTTTTGATTAGGCTATTTTTATGGGATTATTGGTAAAATGCACGGTATATTCGTTTCATTCAGAGGGGCTGGGAATATGGCTTCAAGACATTCTATGGTTGCGGCGCGTTCGTTTATCCTCGTCGAGGTCATAATGTCGATTTT
This sequence comes from Synergistaceae bacterium, assembly GCA_031289775.1. Classification (GTDB taxonomy): domain Bacteria; phylum Synergistota; class Synergistia; order Synergistales; family Synergistaceae; genus JAITOY01. Next base: position 11,205 of record JAITOY010000064.1, on the reverse strand, counting down.
TTCGTTATCGTTGATTCTTGGCGGGATTATGTCGGGCGCGCTTCTCATGTCGGAGATCCTTGGTTATTCGGAGGACGTGGCGGCCGCTCGTGATAGGGCTGACCAGGTGTTTTCCATAATGAGGCTGCCACTGGACTATTGCGGCTATGGTCTGCCGCCCGACGCCGACGGATATAAGGCGGGTTTCGCGCCCGGGAGCGGCAAGCCGTTCAACTGGGATGGGGCGATAAGCGTCATTGACGCTGTAGTCAGGATAGACGACAAAAGAGTGGTCAGGAAAAACGGAGCGTGCCGCATCGTGTATAGCATCCCTACCACGATACGCGTCAAGAGAGAGACGACGGCTTCCGCCGGCAGTGTGGAGCTGCACGCCGACGGGGTCCCGCCATTTTTGGAGGAAGTTGACGCCTGGAAGAAACCAAATTCGGTCAGGAACTGGGTAATATTTGGCGCCATGCTGCCGGATCGTCACCCCATGTGGCTCAGGAGTATTGACAAGTCAGGCCATGGCGCCGTGCTGACGCTTCAGTACGACGCGTGGCGTCACGGCATCGACGAAACTCTCTACATCCCGGAGAACGAGACTCTTAATTATGTTGGCGCGACGGATATGAACGTCAGAATAGGGGAGGCCAACTGGGCGTTTTATGTCGAAGACCTCCGGGGAGGCGGAAACCAGCCGAAAGAGGACGGGGTCGTCGATGCGAGGTTCGAGATAGACGAGACGAAAAGGCTGTTGAAAGTCTGGCTTCTCGTCCGGGGAAACAGACTGTACACTGAGGTCAAAACGTCTGGGAGACCGAAAGGCTGGCCCTCGGAGTACGCCGCAGGCCTCCCCGAAGGATCGCGACATTATCGGCTCTTTACGTATACCGAGACCTTCCTTCTAAAAAATTTTTAAGGAAGCCAAAAATATTTTTATAAATCAGATAAATTACTTTTCTGGATCCATGTTATGCCTATAATTAGGCCAATGTCAAAAATTTGGAGGATATTTCATGAAAATTAATCGAAATGACTTTGTCGCCTCACTCTCGTTCGCCCTTGATTTTTTGGAGATCAGTCTCAGAGCGGACGTAACAAATCACGGCAAGAGGGTATGTTTAACAGCGAACAAAATCGCGAGGGCGCTTGGGCTCGGCAGCAACGAGACGCTTGACCTGTACGCGTGCTCAATGCTCCACGACAACGGCTTCACGCATGAGGCATACAACGCTCTCTCAGAAAACGGCGTGGATCGTCTGGAGCGGATGGCTTCACATTGCGTCGTCGGCGAGAGAAACATGGAGTCGTTCCCATTTCTGGAGAAGCGCGAGAACGTAATCAAATATCACCACGAGCAATACGACGGCAGCGGCAATTTCCATATAAAAGGCGACGATATCCCACTTTTCTCGCGGATCATATTGCTTGCTGACGACGTCGAGATAGCATGGCGACTCGGCCGCTCGCCTGACGATATCATGGACATGATAAAGTCTGGAAGGGGCGCAAAGTATTCGCCGGATATATGCGACTCCTTCGGCGAGATATCGCGACACACCAGTTTCTGGCTGTCGCTCGGCGACATTTTTATAAACGATGAACTGAAAAACAGCGCGCCGGAGGGGAAACCGGATATAGGGCTCACTGAAATGTTCTCCATGTCGGAGATTATGTGCCGCATCATCGACGCGAAGTCGCCGTTTACGGGCAAGCATTCGAGGGGCATTGCGGCTATTGCGGAGACAATGGCCGACTATTACGGTTTCGGCGAGACACGTAAGGGGAAGCTTGTCGTCGCCGCGAACCTCCACGACGTGGGCAAGCTCCTCATCCCGAACAAGATCATAGACAAAACCGGCCCACTCACCCGCGACGAGTTTAACGAGATGAAGGGCCACACGTTCTACACGAGGAAGGCGCTTGAGCCTATAAAGGGAATAGAGGACATAGTCGAATGGGCGTCGAACCATCACGAGAAGCTTAACGGCCTTGGTTATCCCTATGGTTTGCCCGGTTCGGATCTCTCGTTCGAGTCCCAGCTTATGGCCTGCGTCGATATTTATCAGGCTCTTACCGAAAACCGTCCGTATCGGCAACCGATCTCGGCGGCTGAGGTTTCCTCCATAATGACCAAAATGGCCACGGACGGCCTCATAAACCGCGACGTCACAGCCGACCTGATCGAACGCTTCAGCGACAACGTCGCGTAGGGCTTTTTGGTTACTTGGACGCCGAAGCTATGTCCAGCATGTCCGACAGCAGTCCCTGAGCCGTCTCCCTCGCCCCGGCGCCTGGGCCGACTATCGTGATGTCTCCGAGGTTGTCCGTCGAAACGCATACCGCGTTTGTAGCGCCCATTATCGAGGCGAGAGGGTGGGCCAGATCGACCGCGCACGGCTTCACAAAACCCCTTACGCCGCCGCCGCTCTTATCGACCCCGGCGATAAGTTTGAGACGTTTGCCGCCATCTCTGGCGGACGCTATATCGCTGAGAGTTATGCCCGTTATCCCCGTGCGGTCGACGTCCGACACTCTCAGGTGATGCCCGAAGAACTCCTGCGCCATGATGCAGACTTTGACAGCAGCGTCGAAACCCTCGACGTCGCCCGTCGGATCCGCCTCGGCATAGCCGAGGCGTTGCGCCTCCTTCAGGGCGTCCGCGTAGCCCGCGCCGCTATCCATCATCGTAAGGATATAGTTCGTCGTGCCGTTGACAATCCCCTCGACCTTCAGCACCTCGCAGCCTGCGAGAGGACCGCGCACGAGGTTGATGAGCGGCGTGCCGCTAAGGACGCTGCTCTCATAACGGAGCGCGACCCCGTTGTCGGACGCGAGCTTCTTCAGCCCGGCCAAGTCGAGCCCGACGCCGCCTTTGCTGCTTGTGATCGCGTTCGTGCCGCTTTTGAGCGCGCTTTTGAGTATACTCATGCCAGGTTCGCCGGTCTCATAGTTTGTCGGCGTCGCGTCGCAGACGATGTCGACCGGCGTGCTCGATAGCAGTTCCTGGAGCGGCCGCATTTCCTTTGTAGCGCCTGGCAGAGACGTCAGGTCACCTTTTTCGAGGCTCTTTATCACATCGAACGGGTCGAGGTCGTCTCCGGCCACTGTTCCTTTGATGAAGTCCGACACAAACGAAAGCTTGAACGAAAAACCGTACTTCTCCTTCAGATAACCTCTCTTGTCACCAAGAAGAGAGACTAAGCCCCTTCCAACCGTTCCGCAGCCGACGACGCCAATTTTGAAGACCATTTCAAGACCTCCCGATAAATTGATTTACCAATAAATTACCTTGCCAGCCCAAGCCGGTTGCCTATGCCTCCAATTGGGAACGCGAGCTTATCCACGTTGTCTATATACAGGCTCGACTTGGGTCTGTTTTTTATCTCCTCGCCGGCGCGCAGACTCGATATGACGGCCTTGCCGATCACAAGACGCCCCGCGTTGCCGCCGTCAGTCACTCGGACGCCCCACGTGTTGTGGAAAACGACGGGTTCGCCGTCGTAGACTCCGAGGTAGAGCATGATGTGCCCGGGCATGTGAATCAGTGTGGCGAATGGAACCCCGTTTTCGACTATCGTGCGCGGCCTCTCGCCGACCGGCGTGTTTTCCAGCGACACGACAGCTCCAGAGGCCGCTTGGTCAGCCGAGTTTCTCGGGAGCCAAACCCCGAAAAGCGAGAAGTAGTCTCTTGTCATGGCCGAGCAGTCCCGAAGCCCGCCGGCCCCACCCCAGCCATAGGGCTCGCCGATCAGCTCGTCCATGGCGCGTGCCGCGTTGCGTGGCGTGAAGACGACTGGAAACAGATCGACCTCGCCCGCTTTGGGTCTGTACGGAACTGCCGACGCCATGCCGTTTTTGCCCACAGCCGGCATCAGAAGGTCGGCGCCCTCTATCGGGAGGATAGTCCCCATCTTGGCGGTCGCTGTGACCGTCCCGTTTTTTTCGCTGATCCCGACGTTATCCTTCACGAAAACCGCATATGAGGCATACATATATTTTTCCATGAAGTCCTCGTCGACCAACGCGGCTTTTTCCGCCTTTATCCAGCCCAGCACCGCTCCAGTGGCGGCGAACAGCCATTTGTCGTCCTTGGAGTGGGCGAAGATCGCCAACGGTTCTCCGGGTTTTATCGTCGAGTTCTGGAGCTGGTCGAGTTTGAGAAGGCCCCTGTCGCCCTTTGCCGCCGCCGCGGAGCTGAAGACCCGCGTCTCCGTCGGCAGTACCCTCACGTCGGCGTCAGACAGGCAGACGCCTGGTCTAGGGGACGCGTCGGTTTTGATTGTCCCGTTCGCGAGAATATTTGTCATGGAGTCATTTGGGAGGGCTACTCCCTTCGCGTTGTAGTATTTCTTTTTAGCCAAGTTTTTATGCCATGTCGCTATTTTGTCGAGCGAAATGTCGAGGTATGACAGATCCTCGTTGCGCCAAGGCGCGAAGTAGTTCGCCATGAACTCGTCCGCGTATACGCCCTGCTCCGCAAGGCTGACGATCAGGGAGTCCGGTGCGACCGGCAGGTACGTGTCGGCGCTCTGAGGAAAACGGTCGAGATCGCCGACGACCGCGCCATTTGCCGCTAGACAGCTCGTCGCCGTTATTATTGCCGTCACAATCGCCATAAAAAATATAATAACAACTCGCGTGTTTTTTTCGTTCAACTGCCAGCGCTCCTGTGTTCGTTTTCGTATTTGGGACGGAGAATCCGCCTTTGTGAGATAACTTTACCACACATTGCCAAGATGGACGTGTTTTAATTTTTTTTCGGCTGTCGCGAGGAATTTTTTCATTAGCTTGACGTCGGTTGTTGGCGCCTGATATCTGTAAGCTGGAAAATATCTCGAAATGTGAAGCGGTATCGCAGGCGATATGTCGGCTATCCAGTCTACCATGTCGGAGAAATCGCTTTCGTTGTCGCTTATTTCGGGGACAACTAGGTTCGTGATCTCGACGTGAACCGACGCCGAGACGAGCGCCTCGACGTTCGACGTTACGGCTTTCATCGCGTCTCGGGAGAGCCCGAGTTTTTCGTATCCGGCGTCGTTAAATGTCTTGACGTCGATGTTCATGGCCTCGACGCAAAAAGCGAGTTCGTCCCGCACGACCTCGGAAAAGGCCCCGTTTGTGACCATCACGGAGGAAACGCCGTTTTTCCGGAGCAGCGGGGCGGCGGCTAAGATATACTCGGCCTGAAGCGACGGTTCGTTGTACGTGTATGCGACGGAGGAGAGCCCATATCTCTTTGCGGTTTCAAGCAGGATGGCGGGCGGAATCTCCTGAAGCTCTCGTTCTCCGTGCGGATGCGCTATGGAGTGATTTTGGCAGAAAGGGCAGAAGAAGTTGCAGCCGAGGCTCCCTAGAGACAGTATCTTTGTGCCGGGGCGCCAGTGGTAGAGAGGTTTTTTTTCGATGGGGTCTATTGCCGTCGACGAGAACTTTCCCAGAAGCGGCGACTCGAAACCGGCGCCCGTAAAACGCCTCGTCCCGCAGAGTCCCTCGCGACCCATCCCGATCGCGCAGTTGCGGAAGCACAGAGAACATACTGCGACGGAGTCGCCCGTATCGTTCGGGGAGACGCTCCACCAGCGCGGCTCGATATCAGCCATTGGCAGGCGGCTTTACTCCCTGTACCTGTCTACGGAGAAGCGCTCAATTGACGCGCTTCCGACGTCGCGTATGCCGGCCTTCCTGGCCGCGATGTCGAGCTGCGCCTCGACTGTGTCAACCCCATCGAGGTCGGGCAGCAGGACTCCGCGCCTGAAACCAGAGGAGACGATCACTCCCCATTTTGCCGGGTCGAGCAGAGAGAGATCCTGGATTTGCTCCGGCTCGCTCAATACATCGACCGAAAAAACGGCCGAATCCAGCTCGTCCGCAGTCATCGGGTCGAACCTTGGATCCCTCGTTGAGGCGGATATCGCGTTCGCCAGTATCTCCCTGTCTATGGAGGGCTGGACGGGTGAAATAGTGCCGATGCACCCCCGAAGCTCGCCGTGCCGGCCTTTTATGGAGACGAAGCACGCCCGTTTCGGCGTCCACAGGCTCTCGTCCGGGCAGATCTCCGCGCCGGCGCCGAGAGGCGCCTCACCGTTCAGGCAGCGCCTCACCGTCTCTCTGGCTAGTATGACGTATGGATGGATATCGTTTTTTCCCGACAAAAAATCACCCCTTTTATGTTTAATGCGTCGGCGTCCACAGCGCGTTGCAGTAACCGACGCCGTATGGGCCTTCGTAGGAAATGACGTCTATGGGGCCGCCAATCGCGCCGCAAAAACCGAGCATCATCATGACGGAGCGCAGCCCGCACTCGCCGGCGCCTTCGAGCGTCCTTCTCGGCAGTCCGCTCAATATCGACGCGTCGCCTTTTTCGAGCGCTTCGACTACGGCCCTGTCGAATATTTCGCCCTCCGGGCTATATCCGGCGGGAGCGTCGGGCTTCAGTCGGTGCGAGAGGTCTCCGCTCGCGAGGAGCGCCCAAGTGTGTCCGTCGTCGAACGCCGACAGGACGCGCCCGGCCTCATAAGCATCGGTCGGCGAGAGGCCGATCGGGCTCGCCAGTATCGTTGGGGGCAGTCCGTTGAAATGATCCTCGAGAAAGTAGAGAGGGACGAGTGAACCCTGGTCGCGCGTCAGGTCGTGCAAGTCACTGAAGCGCACCGTTACGCCGCCGTCGCGAAGGTGTTCCGAAACAGACTCCATCTCCGGGATTGGCGTCCTGAGGTCGAAGACGAGCGACGGCGCCCCGAATTGGGCGAAACTGCCCCTAATAACCCTGGCGCCGTTGAGCGAGAGAGCGCCCGGCGAATATGGCTGGTGAGGCGAGACAAGGAGCATACGATCCGGCGTTTTTGCGCCTTCGAGTCTTTTCATTATGGCGCCTACTCCATTGATGGTGACAACTGCGTCGCTCTCCCGGCCCTTGCCAACATCCGGCACTATTATAGGCGGGTGCGGCATCAGCGCAGCCCAAATCCACGACATTCCGGACACCTCCGCATGAAAGAAAATACTACAAACTTAATTTATTATAGATATTATCATACACAGACCTAATTTGAATAACGGAAGATCGCGATTTACATCGCAGCCCGTTCGATGTATGATTGTCAAGTCGGAGTACTTAAAACATTCGGGGGATTTCGATGTCCTATCGCGATTTGGATTCGGATAAGGCAAAAGAATACGTTCTGGAGCGCACAAACCTCTTTGTTCCCGGCGATGTGCTGAGCGTACGCGAGCTTGGGAGGAACGAGGCCGACGGCGACGGTTACGTGAACCACATATACCGAGTCTGGAATGACGCTGGCGACTCGGTCATCGTCAAGCAGGCGAAGCCATTTCTGAAGATGCTTGGCGAGGGAGTTTTCCCCATGCCTGTGGAGCGCAACAGCTCAGAGGTAGACATAATCAAGATACGTTCCGCGATAGTCCCGCAATATATCCCAAAATTGCTCTATGCTGACAGGGATAACAATCTCTTCATAAGCGAGGACTGCGGCCGCCTCGGAATCATGCGTTTCGGCATCTCGAAAGGACGCAGATATCCTGGCTTCCCGAGAATGATGGGCGAGTTCATCGCAAAGTGCAACTTCTACACGTCGGAGATATACATGGATCAGCGCGTCCACAAGGAACTGGGCCGAAAGTTCACCAGCCCTTTTATGAGCCTCATCATGGAGGATATATTGTTTTTGCGGAAGACGCTTCTGGACGACGTATACCGGGGAGTGAAGAGCGCGGCGCCCGACGTTGTCCACAAACTGGCCTCCGACTCTTTCTGGGGCAGGCGTGAGGTTCGGATCGAACTGATGAGACTTCGGGACATTTACATGAAAAAACAGGAGTGTCTCGTTCACGGGGATCTGCACACGTCGAACACGATGATCGAGGGTGACGAGATGAAGATCATCGACATGGAGTACACCCACATGGGGCCGTTTTCCTCTGACAGCGGATATCTTCTGGGGAACCTCGTGTACACATACGACACATGGTTCTACCACGACGAGTGGACGGAAGGCAAACGAAAGAGCTTCAGGGATGAGGTTCTCAGATATATAAGGGACACCTTGAGCGAGTATCTGCGCGTCTTCACCGAGTGCTGGAAGCTCGACGCAAAAGACATGTTCCGAGAGTACCCCGAGTATTTGGCGGATGTCCTGTCGGCCTATTTGAAGGAAGTCTGCGGTTTCATGGGTTCTCAGGCCTGCTCCCGAGTTGGCGGCTTCTCGGAGACTTACGACTTCGACGTCGTGAGGGATCCGAAGGGACGCAACCGCGCGCGCGCCATGGTCATGGCCACGGCGTATAACATGATAATGAGGCGAAATGAGATGACCTCGCCCGAGGACATAGTCGACCTTATAAGCGAAAGCGCGGACATTTTCAGACGAAAAATCGGCGAGGCCTGAGCGGCCCTCTTATTTCGCGCCAAAAAAGCGGGGCGCGTTTCCCGTAGCCCCGCATCAGTCCCTTTGAATCGTAAAACGTCGCCGCAACAATTTCAGCCCATATCAACTCCGGCACGGACTTCCTCCAGAGCGCGGTTCAGTTCGTTCGAGAACTTCTCCATCATTGGTTCGATATCAGGCGTCAGGCTCCCTGTCTTGAACACAGACTCAAGTGCCAGACTCGCAACTTGGAGACTCTCGGCGCCGAGGTTGCCCGCGAGGCCTTTCATGGTGTGTGCAAGGTGCGAGGCATCCTCGACGTCGTTCGCGTCCACAGCCGTCCTCATTTTCCCATAAAAGTCGCTGTACTCGCCTGCGAAGCGAGTGAGCAGTTTCTCGTACAGTTTTTTGTTGTTCATCAGCCGCCCCATGGCGTCCTTTACGTTGAATGCCGAGTCGTTGGTTCCATCCGACAATTATTTCACCCCCGTTCGCGACAAATAGACTTTCGATCAACGTGGATTAAGTGTAATAAATTATATCATAAAATCAGCCCTCCTTTGAAAATGAGACGTCAAAAGCCCGACTATCGAGGAGGCCCGAGTTTAACAGCAAAGTAGCAAAGAACGAACATATGAAGTTGCGGGAATCGTTGATATTCCCGCATTTTTTTGTTGTAAAACGCCCCGTATTAATATATAATTATTTAGACGCGTATCAAGCGTATATTTGGGAGGCGACAAAATGTATATTGCCTGCACAAAAAACCATGGCATTGATTATCTTCAAGTACACGAATCCTACTCTGTCAAGGAAAACGGCTCGCTTAAAAATCGAAGCCGGCTAATCAAAAATATTGGCCCCCTGTCGCGCTTCGACGACGGAAAGCCGGATTATCTGAAACGACTGCGGCAGTCTTTCAAAGACGGGAAGCCTCTCATCAAAACTCTCTTGGATCTGACGGAAATTAAGCAGGACGTAAAACGCGTCAATATTTCCTTTGACCTCGAAGACGAAAGCGACTGCGCGTCTAATCCAAAAAACGTCGGCTACTTTCTCCTTGACGGCCTATATGACGCGCTGGGGATATACGACGTCCTGAACATCCATAAATCACGGACGAAAATAGAATATGATTTGAACGGACTTGCAAAGCTCTTGGTGTTTGGAAGAATCCTGAGCCCCGACTCGAAGCTGGAGACCTTCAACGGGAAAAGCCGTTACGTCTTCGATGTCGCCTCATCGGAGAACCCTGTCGAGATATACCGGTCCCTTGACTGCCTGGATATTGCCGCCGGAGCCATCCAAAAGCGCATGAATCACAAAATTGCCGGGGCTCTCGGCCGTAACATGGAAGTTTGCTTCTATGACGTGACGAATTACTACTTTGAGATTGGCGAAAATGACGCAAATATATTTGACGAAGCTGGAAACGTCATTCAGGAAGGGCTTCGAAAAAGAGGCGTTTCCAAAGAGAAGCGGAGCGAGCCGATAGTCCAGATGGGGCTCTTCATAGATGACAACGGGCTGCCTGTCGCATACCGGCTTTTTCCTGGGAACAACATCGACCAGACGACCTTGCGTCCCGCGATGAAACATAGCATTGACGCTCTTAATTTCGGCAGGGTGATAATAGTCGCGGATGGCGGACTGAACAGCGACAAGAACATAGCGCACATTCTGAAATCTGGCAATGGTTACATCCTGTCGAGAAGCACGAAAAAGAGCAATAAAACCGTCAGGAAGTGGATTCTCGACGAAAACGGGTATGAATGGAACGAAAAACGCGCCTTCAAAGTAAAATCCATTGCGAGGGAACGCACAATCCTGGATGAGAATGGAAAGAAGGTAAAGATCAAAGAAAAACTGATATGTTACTGGAGCAAAAAGCATTACGACAAGGAAGCTCACGAGAACGCCAAATTTATAGAATACCTTGACGCCGTCATAGCGCATCCGGACAAGCTGAAGGACAAACCGAGGAAAATAGAGAAATTTCTGGTGAAAAAATCGGTGGACAAGAAGACCGGCGAGGCTGTCGACACCAAAACGGAGCTTTCGCTTGACCTGGATAAATTACGGGAATATCTGGATCTGCTCGGATACTATACCATCATAACGTCGGAAGCTGAGAAGAGCGACAGGGAGATTATAAACAAATACCACGGGCTGTCGCGGATCGAGGACTCGTTTCGGATAACGAAGAACGACCTCGAAGGCAGGCCTGTCTTTGTCCGGACCCCGGAGCATATCAACGCTCATTTTCTTCTGTGTTTCATTGCTCTGTCCATGATCCGGTTCATCCAATACAAAGTTCTGCGATTCCAGGGAAAGGAGACGCTTAACATGGACGGCTGGGAATCTGGCGTCACAGCCGAAAGAATACAAAGAGCGCTTGGCTCGTTCAACGCGGACGCACTGCCGAACGGTTATTACCGGCTGACGAAGCCAAACGACGATTTGCGGCTTATTCTCGGCGCGTTTGGCATTGACGCGGACCTCAGACTGCCTACAGCTACACAGCTGAGGCAATTGAAATACGGATTCGACAAAGCCGCCATGGCTTGAGAATTTATACCACTATGATTTTATACTGCTCACAATAACCAAAAATCCTTGTTATTGCAACACTTCATGTGAGTTTTTTTCTTGCGCAAGTGTTAAACTCGGGTTATACCGTAGAGCCGGAGATACAGAGCGGGTTATCTTGAGCAGAAAGAGTGCGGTCTGTTGCTGAGACTGGCGGAAAATTTTGTCGATGAGTACGTGCCCTGAGTGCGCCGGACCAACAGATTCACTCATCCGCGTTACAACCGTAAGATACTCCGAAGTATAA